>NZ_JBISDG010000034.1:0-40204 GCF_044472985.1 Roseovarius salis
CGGGGGCGAGGCCGCCCGCGACCGCCAGCGCGCCCGGGGCAAGATGCCGCCGCGCGAGCGGGTGGCCAACCTTCTGGATCCGGGCAGCCCCTTCCTCGAGGTCGGGGCGACGGCGGCGCACGGCATGTATGACGGCGCGGCACCCTGCGCGGGCGTTGTCGCGGGTATCGGCCGGGTGTCGGGCACCGACTGCATGGTGGTATGCAACGATGCCACCGTGAAGGGTGGCACCTATTACCCCATGACGGTCAAGAAGCACCTGCGCGCGCAGGAGATCGCGGCGGAATGCCGGTTGCCTTGCATCTACCTTGTCGATTCGGGCGGTGCGAACCTGCCCAACCAGGACGAGGTGTTCCCCGACCGCGACCATTTCGGGCGCATCTTCTACAACCAGGCGAACATGAGCGCGGCTGGCATTCCGCAGATCGCGGTCGTCATGGGGTCCTGCACGGCCGGCGGCGCCTATGTGCCCGCGATGTCGGATGTCACCATCATCGTCAAGGAACAGGGCACGATATTCCTTGGCGGGCCGCCGCTGGTCAAGGCCGCCACGGGCGAGATCGTCACCGCCGAGGATCTCGGCGGCGGCGACGTGCACACCCGGCTTTCGGGCGTCGCCGATTACCTGGCCGAGGATGACGGCCACGCGCTGGCCATCGCGCGCCGCGCCGTGGCGGGCCTCAACCGGTGCCGCCCCGACACCGTCGCCTGGGCCAGCCCCGAGGAGCCGGCCTTCGATCCCGACGAGATCCTCGGCATCGTGCCGCCCGACCTGCGCACACCCTACGACATAAGGGAAGTGATCGCGCGCGTCGTGGACGGCTCCCGTTTCGACGAGTTCAAGGCGCGTTTCGGCGAGACGCTGGTCTGCGGCTTTGCGCATGTGCAGGGCTGCCCGGTTGGGATCATCGCCAATAACGGGGTTCTGTTCTCCGAGTCCGCGCAAAAGGGGGCGCATTTCGTCGAGCTTTGCAGCCAGCGGCGCATCCCGCTGGTGTTCCTGCAGAACATCACCGGGTTCATGGTGGGCCGCGCCTATGAAAGCGAGGGTATCGCCCGTCACGGGGCCAAGCTGGTGACGGCGGTGGCCACGACCTCCGTGCCAAAGATCACGATGCTCGTCGGCGGATCCTTCGGCGCTGGGAATTATGGCATGGCCGGAAGGGCTTATCAGCCGCGCTTCATGTGGACATGGCCGAATTCGCGGATCTGCGTGATGGGGGGCGAACAGGCGGCGGGGGTGCTCGCCACGGTCAAGCGCGACGCGATCGAACGCAAGGGGGCAACATGGTCGCAGGAGGAAGAGGACGAGTTCAAGCGCCCCACGCTGGAACAGTTCGAGCGCCAGAGCCACCCGCTTTATGCCAGCGCGCGGCTGTGGGATGACGGGATCATCGACCCGCGCAAGACCCGCGACGTGCTCGGCCTGAGCCTCAAGGCGGCGCTGAACGCGCCGATCGAGGAGACGCGCTTCGGCGTGTTCAGGATGTGATGGGGCAATGGGACGACTTTGCAGGCCGATATCGGGCCGCCGCCCGGCCTCTTCTTCTTGGGGCAAATACCCCGGGGAGCGCGAGGGGCAGGCCCCTCGCGTGGCAAGGATGCAACTGCACGGAAGGCACGAGGTGAGGCATCATGTTTGACACCATCCTGATCGCGAACCGGGGCGAGATCGCGGCTCGCGTGATCGCGACCGCGCGGGCCATGGGCGTGCGCACCGTGGCGGTCTTTTCGGATGCGGACCGCACCGCCAAGCATGTGGCGATGGCCGACCGGGCGGTGCATATCGGCGGGTCGGCGCCCTCGGAAAGCTACCTGCGGGGCGACCGGATCATCGAGGTGGCGCTGGAGACGGGCGCGCAGGGCATCCACCCCGGCTACGGGTTTCTCAGCGAGAACCCCGATTTCGTCGAGGCGGTGGAGGCGGCGGGGCTGACCTTCATCGGCCCCTCGGCCAGCGCCATCCGCGCGATGGGTCTGAAGGATGCCGCAAAGAAGCTGATGGAAGAGGCGGGCGTGCCGGTTGTGCCGGGCTATCACGGCGACAACCAGGACCCCGAGCATTTGTCGGGCGCGGCCGACGCGATCGGCTATCCGGTCCTCATCAAGGCCGTGGCGGGCGGCGGCGGCAAGGGGATGCGGCTGGTCGAGGCCCCGGAGAGATTCGCCGAGGCGCTGGAAAGCGCGCGGGGCGAGGCGAAGACGGCGTTCGGCAACGATGCGGTGCTGATCGAGAAGTTCATCGCCAAGCCGCGCCATATCGAGGTGCAGGTGTTCGGCGACGGGGAACGCGCGGTGCACCTGTTCGAGCGCGACTGCTCGCTGCAGCGGCGCCACCAGAAGGTGATCGAGGAGGCACCGGCGCCGGGCATGACCGCCGAGATGCGCGCGGCGATGGGGCAGGCGGCGGTGCGCGCGGCCGAGGCGATCGGCTACAAGGGGGCCGGCACGGTGGAATTCATCGTCGACGGCTCGCGCGGGCTGCGGACCGACGGGTTCTGGTTCATGGAGATGAACACCCGGCTGCAGGTGGAACACCCCGTGACCGAGGCGGTCACCGGCGTGGACCTCGTGGAGTGGCAGTTGCGCGTGGCCAGCGGCGAGGGGCTGCCCATGCGTCAGGAGGAGCTTGCCATCACCGGCCACGCTTTCGAGGCGCGGCTTTATGCCGAGGATGTGCCCAAGGGGTTCCTGCCCGCCACGGGGCGGCTGGCGCATCTGGCGTTTCCCGAAGGTGTGCGCGCCGACAGCGGGGTGCGGGCGGGCGACGAGATCTCGCCGTTCTACGATCCGATGATCGCCAAGCTGATCACGCATGGCGCCACGCGGGCCGGGGCGCTGCGGCGGATGGCGACGGCGCTTGGCGATTGCCAGGTGGCGGGAACGGTGACGAACCTGGCTTTCCTGGGGGCGCTGACGCATCACAAGGGGTTTGCCGGCGGTGACGTGGATACCGGGCTGATCGAGCGCGACCTGGAGGCGCTGGTCGTGGTGCCCGAGCCCGGCCCGCGGGAGACCGCGCTGGCCGCGCTGGCCGCGCTGGGGTTGCTGGACAGGGCCGGATTCGAGACCGGGTTCATCCTGTGGACGCCGCTGATGCGCAGCGTGCATCTGCGCCGGGGCGGCGAGGAGGTGGTTGTCAAGGTGCGCACGCTGTCGGCGGATGCGCATGACGTGATCGTGGACGAGGCCACGGTGGAGGCGCGGCGCAGCGGCGGGCGCTGGCAGCTTGATGGCGAGGCCGCGCCGCCGGTGGCCGTCAACGGCGCGCTGGTCAGCGTTTTCGCGCATTACGGGCTGAGCTTCGAGGTTGTCGACCTGCTGGAGCGTCACAGCCTTGCCGCGGGCGATGCCGACGTGATCGAGGCGCCGATGCCCGGGCTCGTGAAGGCATTGAGCGCACATCCCGGCCAGGCCGTCCGGGCGGGAGACCGGCTGGCCGTGCTGGAGGCGATGAAGATGGAACACAGCCTGTTGGCGGCGCGCGACGGCGTCGTGGCCGAGGTGCTGGTCGAGGAGGGCGCGCAGGTCGGTGCCGGGACGGCTCTGGTCCGGCTCGAGACGGAAGGAGGAGAGGCGGCATGATTACCCTTCACCACGTTCCCCAGACGCGCTCCATGCGCGTGCTGTGGTTGCTGCACGAGCTCGGCGTCGAGTTCCAGGTCGTCGTGCATCCCTTCGACAAGTCGCTGCGGCGGCCGGAATTTCTCAGCCTCTCTCCCGCGGGCCGCGTGCCCGCGCTCGAAATCGAGGGCGAGCGCATGTTCGAATCCGGTGCCATGGTGGAATACCTGTGCGAGAAATTCCCCGAGGCCGGGCTCGGCCGTATGCCGGGCGAGATGGGGCGCATGGACTGGTTGATGTGGGTGCATTTCGCCGAGACGATCAGCCAGCACGTGGCAATCCTGACCCAACAGCATATCATGCTCTACCAGCCCTCCATGCGCAGCCCCACGGTGATGAAGCTGGAGGCAGCGCGTCTGCGAAAATGCTATGCCGCGATCGAGGCGCAGCTCAGCACCCCGGTGGAAAACCGCGACCATATCCTGACCAGCGGCTTCTCGGCCTGCGATATCTGTGTTGGGCAGGCCGTCTACATGGCACGGCATTTCGCGGTGCTCGACGGGTTCCCGGAAACCGCGGCGTGGTATGAGCGGATCACGGCGCGCCCGGGCTTTCAGGCTGCGCTGCCCGATCCCGAGGGGGCTTTGCTCTACGACCGCCCCTTCTACGAGGTGCCCGCCGATGCATGACCGCGCCGAGATCTTCGAGGTGGGGCCGCGCGACGGGCTCCAGAACGAGGCACGACCGATTCCGACAGCCGACAAGATCGCGCTCATCGACACGTTGAGCGCGGCAGGCTTTGCCCGGATCGAGGTGGCAAGTTTCGTCAGCCCCAAATGGGTGCCGCAGATGGCCGACTCGGCCGAGGTTCTGGCCGGGATTACCCGCGCGCCCGGCGTGCGCTACGCCGCGCTGACGCCGAACATGCGCGGCTTCGAGGCGGCGCAGGCGGCGGGCGCCGACGAGGTGGCGATCTTCGGCGCGGCCTCGGAGGGCTTCTCCAAGGCCAACATCAACGCCACGATCGCCGAGAGCCTTGAGCGCTTCGCGCCCGTCGCAGGGGCGGCGCGGGCGGCCGGGCTGCCGGTGCGGGGGTATGTCTCCTGCGTCACCGATTGTCCGTATGACGGCACCGTGGCGCCCGGACAGGTGGCGCGCGTCGCTGAACGCCTGTTCGCCATGGGGTGTTACGAGATCAGCCTCGGCGACACGATCGGGCAGGGCACGCCGGAGCGGATCGACGCGATGCTGGCCGCCGTGACGGGGGCGGTCCCGGCAGAACGGCTCGCCGGTCACTATCACGATACGTCGGGCCGGGCGCTCGAGAATATCGAGGCCTCGCTTGCAAGGGGCTTGCGGGTCTTCGATGCCGCCGTCGGAGGGCTGGGCGGGTGCCCTTACGCGCCCGGTGCGGCCGGAAACGTGGCCACCGAGACCGTGCACAGGCGCCTTGCGGCGCTTGGCTACGCGACGGGGCTCGACCCGGATGTTCTGGATCGGGCAGCGGAGATGGCGCGCGCCATGCGCGGCCGCTGAGCCGGTAACGCCCACGAAGATTACCGGCCGTGGACACTGAAGGACCCTGGATCGAGGAGGAGGAGGAGCATGTTCGGCACAATCAGCATCGAGCGCGACGCGCGGGGCGTGGCGACGCTCTGGCTGGACCGGGGACAAAAGCACAACGCGCTGTCGGCGCAGATGATCGACGAGCTCCACGCCGCCGCGCAGGAGCTTGGAGGGGACGAGAATGTGCGTGTCGTGGTCTTGGCCGCCCGGGGCAGGAGTTTCTGCGCGGGGGGCGACCTTGGCTGGATGCGCGACCAGTTCGAGGCGGAGCCGGAGACGCGCAAACGCGAGGCGACAAAGCTGGCCATGATGTTGCAGGCGCTCAACACGCTGCCCAAGCCACTCATCGGGCGGGTGCACGGAAACGCCTTTGGCGGCGGTGTGGGCATGGCCAGCGTCTGTGACGTGGCCATCGGCGCCGATACCGTGCTGATGGGGCTGACCGAGACGCGCCTTGGGCTCGTCCCGGCCACCATCGGCCCCTATGTCTGCGCGCGGATGGGCGAGGCGCGGGCGCGGCGCGTCTTCATGTCGGGGCGCCGCTTCGACGCGGCGGAGGCGGTGGCGCTCGGCCTTTTGGCGCGCGCGGTGCCGGGCGACGCGCTGGATGCGGCGGTGGAAGAGGAGATCACCCCCTACCTGTCCTGTGCGCCGGGCGCGGTGGCGCGCTCCAAGGCACTCTTGCGCAGCCTCGGCCCGCGCATCGACGCGGCCACCATCGAGCACACGATCTCGGCGCTGGCCGAGGCGTGGGAGCAGCAGGAGGCGCACGAGGGGGTCGCGGCGTTCTTCGAAAGGCGAAAGCCCGGCTGGTCGGCCGGCTGAGTGGCGCGGCCGTGCCGGGCCGACCTGAAAACTCGGCCAAGGCCGGGCATTGCAGCGCCGGCCGAGCGCACTAGGTATCGTGCTACGACAGAGAGTGTTGAAATCGCGGGTGTTTTTCGACGGCATCGGGGCGGTGCGGCAACGCGTCCCGGCTGGGACGGGGGGCACGTGAAATTGTACCCCCTCGGTTGACCCCGTCATGGGCCGGGGGTAAACCCGGTCCAGTCACTGCAGCCATCTTGATGCGCGCGCCCGCGCATGAAAGGAGCCACATCGTGGAAGAGATGCTGAGGGAATACCTCCCTGTCCTCGTCCTCCTGGGCATTGCCATCGGCCTTGGTCTCGTCCTGATCCTTGCCGCTGTCGTCATTGCCGTCCGTCACCCCGACCCCGAAAAGGTCAGCGCCTACGAATGCGGCTTCAATGCGTTTGACGACGCGCGCATGAAGTTCGACATCCGCTTCTACCTCGTCTCGATCCTTTTCATCATCTTCGATCTCGAGATCGCGATGCTGTTTCCCTGGGCCGTGGCGTTCCAGGACATCAGCATGGCGGCTTTCTGGTCCATGATGGTGTTCCTCGCGGTGCTGACGGCTGGCTTTGCCTATGAATGGAGAAAGGGGGCCATGGAATGGGAGTGAACAACGAGACCGACGACGCGCTCGTCACCCCGACGCAGGGCCAGGGGCCGCAGGCGGACAGGGTCAAGAGCGGCCCGTCCAGCGAAGTGCCGGTCGAGGCGCACCGTGCGGGCTTCGTCCGAGAGCCGGCGGCGCAGGACCTTAACCGCGAGCTGCAGGACAAGGGCTTTCTCGTCACCTCGACCGAGGACATCATCAACTGGGCCCGGACGGGAAGCCTGCACTGGATGACCTTCGGTCTGGCGTGCTGCGCGGTGGAAATGATGCACACCTCCATGCCGCGCTACGACATGGAGCGTTTCGGTACCGCGCCGCGCGCAAGCCCGCGCCAGTCCGATCTGATGATCGTTGCGGGAACGCTTTGCAACAAGATGGCGCCGGCCCTGCGCAAGGTGTATGACCAGATGCCCGAGCCGCGCTACGTCATCTCGATGGGGTCATGCGCCAATGGCGGGGGCTACTACCACTACAGCTATTCCGTCGTGCGCGGCTGCGACCGGATCGTGCCGGTGGACGTCTACGTGCCCGGCTGCCCGCCGACGGCAGAGGCGTTGTTGTACGGGATCATGCAGCTGCAGCGCAAAATCCGCCGGACAGGGACGATCGTGAGATGACGAGTGCACTGAAAGCCCTCGGCGAACATATCGCCGGCAAGCGCCCGGACTGCGTTCTCGGCTGGGATATCGCGTTCAACGAGCTCAACGTCGATGTCGCGCTCAACAACATCGCCGGCATCACCGAGTTTCTCAAGACAGACCCGACCTGCCAGTTCAGCACTTTGGTGGACATAACGGCCGTGGACTATCCCGAGAGGCCCAAGCGGTTCGACGTGGTGTACCAGTTTCTCAGCATGTACCAGAACCAGCGCATCCGCCTGCGCGCGGCGGCGCGGGAAGAGGACATGGTGCCGTCGATCACCGGGGTTCATCCATCGGCCAACTGGTTCGAGCGCGAGGTGTTCGACATGTTCGGCCTGCTGTTCACCGGGCACCCGGACCTGCGCCGCATCCTGACCGATTATGGTTTTCGCGGCCATCCGCTGCGCAAGGATTTCCCGACCACCGGCTACACCGAGGTGCGTTACGACGAGGAGCAGAAGCGGGTTGTCTATGAGCCGGTCAAACTCGTGCAGGAGTACCGTCAGTTCGATTTCATGAGCCCGTGGGAGGGCGCGGATTACATCCTGCCGGGCGACGAGAAGCAGGACGCGCCTGAATGACCGGGCAAGGCGCTGAGAGAGGTGGCAGCATGATATGGCTCGTTCTGCTCTCGGTGGCGTTCGTGGTGCCGTTCTGGAAGCTGTTGCCGCAGTTCGGGATCAGTAGCTGGTGGGCGGTCACGGCCGTCTTTCCGCTGTGCGCGCTGATCCTGCTGTATATCATGGCCTTCGGGGCCGATCGTAAGGGAGGCCAGGGATGAAAGACGTCTCCAAGGGATTCGAAGACGCCCAGACCGGCGAGCAGAAGATCCGCAATTTCAACCTGAACTTTGGCCCGCAACACCCTGCGGCGCATGGTGTTTTGCGGCTGGTGCTGGAACTTGACGGCGAGATCGTCGAGCGGTGCGACCCGCATATCGGCCTTCTGCATCGCGGCACCGAGAAGCTGATGGAAAGCCGCACCTACCTGCAGAACCTGCCCTATCTCGACCGGCTCGACTACGTCGCGCCGATGAACCAGGAACATGCCTGGTGCCTGGCGATCGAGAAGCTCTGCGGTACGCAGGTGCCCCGCCGGGCGCAGCTGATCCGGGTGCTGTTCTGCGAGATCGGGCGCGTGCTCAACCACCTGCTCAACGTGACGACGCAGGCGATGGACGTGGGCGCGCTGACTCCGCCGCTATGGGGGTTCGAGGAGCGTGAAAAGCTCATGGTCTTTTACGAGCGTGCCTGCGGCGCGCGGCTTCACGCGGCCTATTTCCGGCCCGGCGGGGTCCACCAGGACCTGCCGCCCGAGTTGCTGGACGATATCGAGCAGTGGGCCGAAGAGTTTCCCAAGGTCGTCGACGACCTCGACGGGCTGCTGACGGAGAACCGTATTTTCAAGCAGCGCAACTGCGATATCGGTGTCGTGACCGAAGAGGACATCCAGCAGTGGGGCTTTTCGGGCGTGATGGTGCGCGGCTCGGGGCTTGCATGGGATTTGCGCCGGGCACAGCCCTATGAGTGCTATGACGAGTTCGATTTCCGGGTGCCCGTGGGCAAGAACGGCGACTGCTACGATCGCTATCTTTGCCGCATGGAGGAGATGCGGCAGTCGACCTTGATCATCAAGCAGGCCATCGACAAGCTGCGCGCGCCCGAGGGGCAGGGCGACATCCTGGCCCGCGGCAAGATCACCCCGCCGACCCGCGGCGACATGAAGACCTCTATGGAGGCGCTGATCCATCACTTCAAGCTCTACACCGAGGGGTTCCGCGTCCCGGCGGGCGAGGTCTATGCCGCCGTCGAGGCCCCCAAGGGCGAGTTCGGGGTCTACATGGTTTCGGATGGGACCAACAAACCCTACCGCGCGAAGTTGCGTGCGCCGGGGTACCTGCACCTGCAGGCGATGGACCACGTCGCTGGCGGGCACCAGCTGGCCGATGTCGCGGCGATCATCGGCACGCTGGACATCGTGTTCGGTGAGGTGGACCGGTGACGCGACGGTGGCATGTCGCGAAGCCGGTGCCGTGGCCCAAGCCGGCCGCGGTGATGCCGGGCGGCCCTGACCGAGCGCAAGCACTTGATATCATGTCCTACACGGCCGCCGACGGGGCCCCGACCCGGCCCGACGGTGGCGTGAAACTGACTACGGGAGCCAGTACCTAGATGCTGAGACGCCTTCACCACGAACAGCCCGACAGCTTTGCCTTCACCGAGGCGAACCAAGCCTGGGCCGAAGCGCAGATCACCAAGTACCCCGAGGGCCGGCAAGCCAGCGCCATCATACCGCTGTTGTGGCGCGCGCAGGAACAGGAGGGGTGGCTGACGCGCCCGGCCATCGAGTACGTCGCGGACATGCTGGACATGGCCCATATCCGCGCGCTGGAGGTTGCCAGCTTCTACTTCATGTTCCAGCTGCAACCGACCGGGTCCGTTGCACATGTACAGGTTTGCGGCACCACGTCCTGCATGATCTGCGGGGCCGAGGATCTTGTTGGCGTTTGCCGCGAGAAGATCGCGCCGAACCCCCACGAACTCAGCCCCGATGGCAAGTTCAGCTGGGAGGAGGTGGAATGCCTCGGCGCTTGCGCCAACGCGCCGATGGCGCAGATCGGGAAAGATTACTACGAGGACCTGACCGCTGAACGGCTGGGCGAGATCCTCGACGACCTCGCGGCGGGCAACGTGCCCGTGCCGGGGCCGCAGACGGGGCGCTACGCCTCTGAGCCGGAGCACGGCCTCACGACGCTGAAGGAGTTCGAGAGCGGGCGCACCCGGTACAACGCCTCGGTCGAGCTGGCCACGCAGATGAACGACACGATCAAGCGGATCGACGGAACCGAGGTGCCGCTGATCACGCCGTGGCGCGACAAGGGCGCCAACCACCAGCCGGCCGACCCGGCCTCTTACGTGACCGGAACGCCGGGCGAGGTGGGCGAACGCATGGAAACGGAGCCGCGTCCCGGCAACGGCGCGGCCGTCGATGCGACGGGGCGCTCCAAGCGTCAGGCCCAGGCCAAGAAGAAGGCCAGCCCCCAGGACGCCCCCGGCACGCAGCCCGTGCGCGAGCCCGCGGAGCCCGGTGTCGAGGCCGGCATGGGCAAGAAACCTCGCACGCTTGATCGGCCCGAAGGCGGTGCGGCCGACAACCTGAAGTTGATCAAGGGTGTCGGCCCCAAGCTGGAGTCGCTGCTGCACGACATCGGGATCTTTCATTTCGACCAGATCGCCGAGTGGACCGAGGAAGAGGTCGCGTGGGCCGACGAGAACCTTGTTGGTTTCAAGGGCAGGGTCAGCCGCGACGACTGGGTGCAGCAGGCGAAGGTGCTCGCCGAGGGGGGCGCGACCGGATCCGCCGACAGCGACGGCGACTGAAGTCCGGTGCGCCGTTGAGGGAATGACGCGATGCCGCAGACGGGGAAACCGGACATCTGCCTGTGGGCCTGTTGGGGCGTTGCCGCGCTCGCCGGCCTGCTGGCGTTTGGCGAACTGCTCCCCCGGCTCGATGTCATTGCCGCGTTGATGTTCTGCGGCGGGCTGGCCGTTCTGGTGGCCACGGCGGTGTCGCGCATGATCTGCAAGGATCCCGGCATGGCGCGCAATCTCGGCCTCGTCATGGGGCTCGAGCGGGACGACAGCTACAAGTCCGGGACGGAAGCAGCGGTATCTCCCGGCGGACCGGACAGCGAGCAAGGCGACCCGGCCCGCCCCGCCGCGCTGCCCGCGCCGCGCCACGGGCGTGCGGACGACCTGACGCGGATCAAGGGGATCGGCCCCGCGCTGGAGACGCTCTGCCACCGGCACGGGATCTACCATTTCGACCAGATCGCCGCGTGGTCGCCGCGCGAGGTGGCGTGGATGGACAGCAACCTCAAGGGATTTCGCGGCCGCGTCACGCGCGATGACTGGGTGGGCCAGGCCCGGGCCCTGATGGCCGATGCGCAGACGCCGGGCGAAAACCGTGTTATGACTGGTGCGGGCGCGGCCCGCACCAAGGCCGCGCCATGACCTATCAACAGGGGGATGGTACCATGGCGAATAACACTTCCGGACTGAGCTGCGGCGCAGGCTGCTGGCTCATGGCGGCCGCGGCCGGTGTCTTGGCGGTGATCCTGATGCTGACAATCGGCAATCTCGGGATCATGGCTTCGCTGTTTCTCGGCGGCGTGATCGTTGTCGGGCTGGGGCTGTTGTTCACGTTCCTTTTCTGCCGCGAGCTGCCTGCCACTGGGCCTCGCGGCGCGACGACGGGGACCAAGGCATCGGCACCCAAGGACGCGGAACGCGCAGAGCAGGCCCAGGCGGAAGGTGCGCATGCGGCGACGGCCAGGACGGGCGCGGTCGCCTCGGGGAACCAGCTGCCGGGCGAGCAGGAACTGGCGGCGCGCAAGGGAGCATGGAAATACGAGGGTGAGCGCGCCGCGACCGGCGCGGCACCGGCCCCGCAGGGTGGCGTGCGGCCCGAGGGCCTCGACCGGGCGCGCGGTGGACAGCCCGACGATCTGAAACAGATCAAGGGTATCGGCCCCAAGCTGGAACAGCTGCTCAATTCCATGGGCTACTACCATTTCGACCAGATCGCGGCATGGGCCGCGGACGAGGTCGCGTGGGTTGACGAGAACCTGGAGGGTTTCCGGGGGCGCGTCAGCCGCGACGACTGGGTCGAACAGGCCAAGACCCTCGCCGCCGGCGGAGAGACGGAGTTCTCCAGGCGCGTGGGGGACGGAGAGGTATATTGAACGGAACCGGAGGCACGAACAGGCACGATCCGGCCGCCCGCAAGGGGCGGCAAGCCGCCTTGGTGATCGCCGGAACGGCGTTGCTGTGGGTGCTGGCGACGCTGGTCGGGGACAAGGAAGGCTTCAGCCAGGGGCTCAGGCTGGTCTTCGATCTGGCGGCGCTGGCGGGCTTTGTCTTTGCCTTCTGGCTGATCTTCCAATACTGGCGGATGCGCCAGGACAATCAGGGGTAAGCGGATGCTCAACGACGACGACCGTATCTTCACCAATCTCTACGGCATGCATGACCGGTCTCTCAAGGGCGCTCGGGCGCGTGGCCACTGGGACGGCACGGCGCAATTCATCCAGAAGGGGCGAGACTGGATCGTTGAGCAGGTGAAGGCAAGCGGCCTGCGCGGCCGCGGTGGCGCGGGGTTCCCGACCGGGCTGAAATGGTCCTTCATGCCCAAGGAAAGCGATGGTCGGCCGGCGTATCTGGTGGTCAACGCCGACGAGTCCGAGCCGGGAACCTGCAAGGACCGCGAGATCATGCGGCACGATCCGCACACCCTGATCGAAGGCTGCCTGATCGCCAGCTTCGGCATGGGGGCGCATGTCTGCTACGTCTACATCCGGGGGGAATACATCCGCGAGCGCGAGGCGCTGCAGGCGGCGATCGACGAGGCCTACGAGGCCGGTCTGGTCGGCCGCAACGCCTGCGGATCGGGCTGGGATTTCGACATCTACCTCGTGCATGGCGCGGGCGCCTACATCTGTGGCGAGGAAACCGCGCTGCTGGAAAGCCTCGAGGGCAAGAAGGGCATGCCGCGGATGAAGCCGCCCTTCCCGGCCGGTGCGGGGGTCTATGGCTGCCCCACGACCGTGAATAACGTGGAATCGATCGCCGTTGTGCCAACCATTCTGCGTCGTGGCCCGGAGTGGTTCGCAGGCTTCGGCCGGCCCAACAACACCGGCACCAAGATCTACGCGATCTCGGGGCACGTGAACAATCCCTGCGTGGTAGAAGACGCCATGTCGATCCCCTTCGAGGAACTGATCGACAAGCACTGCGGCGGCGTGCGCGGCGGCTGGAAGAACCTCAAGGCGGTGATCCCGGGGGGATCGTCGGTGCCCTGCGTGCGTGGCGAGGCCATGAAGGACGCGGTCATGGATTTCGACGCGCTGCGCGACGTGGGGTCGTCGCTCGGGACGGCCGCTGTGATCGTGATGGACCAGTCAACCGACATCATCAAGGCGATCTGGCGGCTGTCGAAGTTCTACAAGCACGAAAGCTGCGGCCAGTGCACGCCCTGCCGCGAGGGCAGCGGCTGGATGATGCGGGTCATGGACCGGCTGGTACGCGGCGAGGCCGAGATCGAGGAGATCGACATGCTCTACGACGTCTCCAAGCAGGTCGAGGGTCACACGATCTGTGCCTTGGGCGATGCCGCCGCATGGCCGATCCAGGGCCTCATCCGCAATTTCCGTGACGAGATCGAGGACCGGATCAAGGCGCAGAAGAGCGGGCGCATGAGCGCCGTTGCGGCAGAGTAGCGTCCCCGTGCGGACGGTGCGCGGCACATATCCCGCCCCGGCACGAGAGGGGGCGGCATGATACGGAAATATGCCTTCGGCGGCGATGACGTCGCCGCCGATATCCGCGAGAAGTACGGGTATGATGGCGATCTGGCCGAGATATACGCCACCAACCGGGACTACGAGGTGCACAAGTGGCACCACTATATCCCGCTTTATGACAGGTATTTCGCCAAGTACCGCGACACGCCCGTTCGTTTCCTCGAGATCGGGGTGGCCAAGGGCGGCAGCCTGCAGATGTGGCGGCGCTTCCTTGGCGACAGGGCGGTGCTCTACGGCGTCGACGTGCGCAAGAGCTGCGCGCGGTTCGACGGGCTGTTCGGCCAGGTCAGGATCGGGTCGCAGGATGACCCGGAGTTCCTCTCGCGGGTGGTCGAGGAGATGGGGGGCGTCGACGTGGTGCTCGATGACGGCAGTCATCGCATGAGCCACATAGAGGCGTCCTTGCGCGCGCTCTATCCCTGCCTGTCCGAGGGTGGCACTTACATGATCGAGGATCTTCACGCCGCCTACTGGAAAGGGCACGAGGGCGGCTTCGATGTGCCCGAAAATTTCTTCAACACCGTTCGGGGGATCATCGATGACATGCACCGCCGTTATCACCGCCGCAAGCTGCAGGTACCGGCGCTGGACGGGGCGGTGAGCGGACTCCACGTGCACGATTCCATCGTGGTGATCGAGAAGGGCCGGATGCCCGAGCCCACGCATTCGAGGCTGGCCTGAGGAGCATCCATGACAGGCCGTCCCGAACATCATCCGGCCGAGCGCGAGGCGCGTACGGGCTGTTTCGTGGTCCCGCAGGCGCGGCGCGGCGCAGTGGCCGACAGGTCGGCGGGTTTCGTGTCGATCATGGTTTTGGCGCGCGCGCCGGGCGCGGACGCTTCGCGGAGCGGCCTGTGTGATGTGCCGCGGGGCGTCGCGCAACGCCCGGACGGACAAGCAGTTGAAACGCATGGAAACTTCGTGTTCAAGCCGCCCCGCGCGCGCAGAGTGGGGCCGCGCGGTATACCCGGCGCGCCGCTCCTGGTGACCCGGTGGCGGCCCCAAGCGCACCGGCTTGGGCGCGACGAGGCGCTTGAAAGACCGTCGCATTTGCGCGACGAGGGGACCAGCGACCATGCTGTCGGCCGGTCGTATCCGCGCGCGGGACGCCCGTGGCGCGAACACGCAGGCAAGGGAGATGCTGCGCAATGAAATCGTGGATGGTGATAGCGGCGGCCTTGATACCCGCCATGGCGGCGGCCGAAACGGTCCAGTCGGAGAGCCTCGAGGCAGAGATGACGCGTCGGCCGGTGGCGATGACCTCCGACAGCGGAAAGGCGATCAAGGGCGAACAGGTCTATGTCACCATGCGCCGCCGCGACGGCCAGCCGATCGGGACGGACGATCTTGAAACCTACGTCCCCTTTGCCGAGCGCGCGGCCTGCAAGGGCCGCGGCGTCATGGTGTCGCTGATCGTCGGCGCGTCCGACGGTGCCGGGCGGTACGAAGTGCTTTGCGCCGGGCAGTGACGGGCCGAAGCGAAGGGAGCGCGCCATGTACGGGGTGGCAGAGTATGGACATGCGTTGATCGCGTTGGCGGGTTTGGCGGCGGTCCAGCTGGTGCTGGGTCCCGTATCGGCGGTGCGAAAGACTCGCGCGGGCCTCGCCCCCGGGGCCGAACCGCCTGCCGATTATGCCGACCCCGCCTATCGTTGGCATCGTGCCCATGGTAACCTTGCAGAGTCCATGGGGCCGTTCGTTGCGGCGACGGCCGCGGCGATGCTGGCGGGGGCGCCCGCGTTCTGGGTGAACGTGTTCGCGTCGCTTTTCCTGCTGGTCCGGCTGGCGCTGGTCGCGGTGCATGTCGCCGGGGTCGGAAAGCCGGACATGAGCGTGCGCTCCTTCACGTATGCCGGGGGCTGGTTGATGTGCCTTTGCCTGGCCTATCTTGCGGTCAAAACGGTGGTTCTGGGTGGTTGAGATGCTGACATATCGCGGGGCGGCGGCGCGCCTTTTCGGGGTGGCTGTGCTGGTGGCAGGGCTTGCGGCTGCGGGCTGCACGAGGAAAGAGCAGCGCGTCTATTTCGATGGCAATTACTATCCGACCAAGGCGCGCGCCGCGGACCGTTCGGACCGGCAGTCCTTCACGCTGTCCGTGCGGCGGGCCGACCAGGGGCTGGCCGGGGCGCGCGCGGCCGGTCGTCACGGCGGCAAGAAATACTGCCTGACACATTACGGGACCTCCGAGATCGAGTGGACCGTCGGGCCGGACGCCCCGGCAGAGGCGCTCGGGGCGGGCAGCGGCCGGCTGTCGATGAGCGGCAGGTGCATCCTTTGGTGATGGAAATGTCCATATCGGGGCCGCGCGGCGCGTGTTATTGCATATCGCACGCGACGTGTTCCTTTTACGCAGCCAAGGGCGGTGCCGTGGCCGTGCGGCCCATGGCTGCTGCGAAAGGAGATCACCGATGAACCGAATGACGCCCGTTGCCCTTGCCCTCGCGCTTGCCATGTCGGCCGGTGCCGCCGGCGCCAGCGCGCAATCCGGCCTTTCCGGCGAGCGCGAGATCAACCAGGGTCTGTTCGTGCTGGCGGTCGCCGACAAGATCCGGCGCGCCTGCGACGGGATTTCGGCGCGGTTCTTCCGTGCGCATGGGTACACCAATGACCTCAAGGAAATGGCGCGCGCGCGCGGCTATAGCCGCGAGGAAGTTGAGGATTACCTTAATGACGAGACCGAAAAGGCCAAGATGCGCGCCCGGCGCAACGCCTATTTCGAAGCCAACGGGGCCAGCAATCTGGATCCCGAGAGTCTGTGCACCCTCGGACGGGCAGAGATCGCCCGGAACAGCCAGATCGGCCATTTACTGAGAGCAAAGTGAGAACCGATGTCCGACCTTCGCAAAATCATCATCGACGACACCGAGATCGAAGTCGAAGGGGCGATGACCCTGATCCAGGCCTGCGAGCAGGCGGGGATCGAGATTCCCCGCTTCTGCTATCACGAACGTCTGTCGATCGCGGGTAACTGCCGGATGTGTCTTGTCGAGGTGGTAGGCGGCCCGCCCAAGCCTGCCGCCTCCTGCGCCATGCAGGTCAAGGACCTGCGCCCGGGGCCGGAGGGGCAGCCGCCGCAGGTGCGCACCAACAGCCCGATGGTCAAGAAGGCACGCGAGGGTGTGATGGAGTTCCTGCTCATCAATCACCCGCTGGATTGCCCGATCTGCGACCAGGGCGGCGAGTGCGACCTTCAGGACCAGGCGATGGCCTACGGGGTGGATTTCAGCCGCTACCGCGAGCCCAAACGCGCGGTGGACGACCTCGACCTCGGGCCTCTGGTGGAAACCCACATGACGCGATGCATCTCGTGCACGCGCTGCGTGCGTTTCACGACCGAGGTGGCCGGCATTTACACGATGGGCCAGACCGGCCGCGGCGAGGACGCCGAGATCACCGCCTATCTGGGCGAGACGCTGGATACGAACCTGCAGGGCAACATCGTCGATTTGTGCCCCGTCGGTGCGCTGACCAACAAGCCCTATGCCTTCAACGCGCGGCCTTGGGAACTCAGCAAGACCGAGACGATCGACGTGATGGACGCGCTGTGCAGCAACATCCGCATTGACACCAAGGGGCGCGAGGTGATGCGGGTCCTGCCGCGTAACCATGACGGCGTCAACGAGGAGTGGATTTCCGACAAGACGCGCCACGTGGTGGACGGCCTTCGACGCCAGCGTCTGGACCGCCCCTATATCCGCGAGAACGGGCGACTGCGTCCCGCCGGATGGGACGAGGCCCTGGCCACGGCCGCCGAGGCGATCAAGGGCGCCAAGACCCTCGCCGGGCTGGTGGGTGACCTCGCCCCGGTCGAGGCCGCCTTCGCGCTGCGCCAGCTGGTCGAGGGCGCAGGCGGCCGGGTGGAATGCCGCACTGACGGCGCGCATCTGCCCGCCGGGAACCGCTCTGCATATGTGGGTAATGCGCGCATTGAGGACATCGATACCGCCAAGACGATCTACCTTGTCGGGACCGATCCCGTCGTCGAGGCGCCCGTTCTTAACGCCCGCATCCGCAAGGCTTGGCTGAGGGGGGCGGAGGTCACGCATATCGGCCAGCCGGCCGCGCTGACCTATGACGCCACGCAGATGGGGGCGCGGAACAAGTTCCTTGCCCGGGCCGTGGCCGCTGCCGAGCCGGCGGAAAACGCCATCGTCATCGTCGGGCAGGGCGCCTTGATGGGCGAGAATGGCCCGGGCGTGCTGAGCCACGCCATGCAGCTGACCGAGAAGCTGGACGGCCGGATGCTGGTGTTGCACACCGCGGCGGGGCGCGTGGGCGCGATGGATGCCGGCTGCACGACCGAGGGCGGGATGAACGCGGCGCTGGACGGTGCCGATGTCGTCTACAATCTTGGCGCCGACGAGATCGAGATCGCGCGCGACGAGTCCGGCGGGCCGTTCGTCATTTACCAGGGCAGCCACGGCGACCGCGGCGCACACCGCGCCGACGTCATCCTGCCGGGCGCGGCCTATCCCGAGGAGCAGGGGTTGTTCGTCAATACCGAGGGGCGTCCGCAGCTTGCGCTGCGCGCGGGCCATCCGCCGGGCGAGGCCAAGGAAAACTGGGCCATCCTGCGCGCCCTGTCGGGAGAGATCGGCGCGACACTGCCCTATGACAGCCTGCCCCAGCTCCGTCAGGCGCTGGTTGCGCAGGTGCCGCATCTGGCGCAGATCGACCGGGTGCCTGACAATGGCTGGACCCCCGTGGAGGCGGCCGAACTCGGCGCCGGTCAGCTTCAGGCGGCGATCACGGATTTTTACCTGACGAATCCGATCGCCCGCGCCAGCAGCCTGATGGCGGAGCTTTCCGCCAACGCGAAGGCGCGCCGCACCGAGGCGGTGGCCGCGGAGTGATGCGGGCGGGGGTGCAGATCATCCTGCCGGGGGCGCTGCTGGCCACTGGTCTGGCGGGGTGCGCCGCCTCAGAGGCCGGCCAGACGGCCCGTTTCGCCCCCGATTATCGCGGGATCGAGACGCATTTGCTGGATAACGACCTTGTCAGTTTCCGGGTGGAAATGACGGGCGCGCGCGATGCCGCCGACGTGGAACGCTACGCCGAGTGCGCGGCGGCGCAGTACACGCTGATCCGCGGTTTCGGATTCGCGCGCCATGTCCGCACGAAAGTGGCCGAAGAGGGTGGCATCTGGCGCGCAGATGCGGTTTATACCATCTCGCCGGCGCTGCCCGATGGCATCCGCAAGATCGACGCCGAGGTCGTCGCCGCCGATTGTGCGGAAAACGGAATACCGATGGTGTGAGGAGCTGATGGCTGAATTCTTTACAACCCCCCTCGGGATCGCCCTGCTGATCGTGGCGCAGTGCCTCGCCGTGGTGGGCTTCGTCATGGTCTCGCTGCTTTTCCTCGTCTACGGGGACCGCAAGGTGTGGGCGGCCGTGCAGATGCGGCGCGGGCCCAACGTGGTGGGCACCTTCGGCCTGTTGCAGACGATCGCGGACGCGCTGAAATACATCGTCAAGGAGGTCGTCGTCCCCGCCGGCGCGGACAAGACGGTGTTCATCATGGCGCCGCTCACGAGCTTCGTGCTGGCGGTGCTGGCCTGGGCGGTGATCCCGCTGAACGAAGGCTGGGTTCTCAGCGACATAAACGTGGCGATCCTTTTCGTCTTTGCGGTCTCCTCGCTGGAGGTCTACGGCGTGATCATGGGCGGATGGGCGTCGAACTCCAAGTATCCGTTCCTCGGATCGCTCCGGTCGGCGGCGCAGATGATCTCCTACGAGGTTTCGATCGGGCTCATCATCGTGGGGGTCATCATTTCCACCGGCTCGATGAACTTCGGCAATATCGTGGCGGCACAGGACACCGCCTATGGCTTCTTCGGCTGGTACTGGCTGCCGCACCTGCCGATGGTGTTCCTGTTCTTCATCTCGGCCCTGGCCGAGACGAACCGCCCCCCCTTCGACCTGCCCGAGGCCGAGTCGGAACTGGTGGCCGGCTACCAGGTCGAGTATTCCTCGACGCCCTTCCTGCTGTTCATGGCCGGTGAATACATCGCCATGTTCCTGATGTGCGCGCTGACATCCCTGCTGTTCTTCGGCGGCTGGTTGTCACCCATTCCCGGCCTGCCCGACGGCGTTGCCTGGATGGTGGCCAAGATGGCGTTCTTCTTCTTCATCTTTGCCATGGTGAAGGCCATTACCCCGCGCTACCGCTACGACCAGTTGATGCGCATCGGCTGGAAGGTGTTCCTGCCGATGTCGCTGGCATGGGTCGTGGTGGTGTCGTTCCTGGCGAAATTCGAGGTGCTGGGCGGGTTCTGGGCCCGCTGGGCGATTGGAGGCTGACAGATGACGCAGATCGATTACGGACGCGCCGCGAGCTACTTCCTGCTCAAGGACGTGATCAAGGGCTTCGCGCTTGGCTTCAAGTACTTCTTCGCGCCGAAAGCCACGGTGAACTACCCGCACGAGAAGGGTCCGCTTTCGCCGCGGTTCCGCGGGGAACACGCGCTGCGCCGCTATCCCAACGGAGAGGAGCGCTGCATCGCCTGCAAGCTGTGCGAGGCGATCTGCCCCGCGCAGGCGATCACCATCGACGCCGAGCCGCGTGATGACGGCTCGCGCCGGACCACGCGCTACGACATCGACATGACCAAGTGCATCTATTGCGGCTTCTGCGAGGAAGCCTGCCCGGTCGATGCGATCGTCGAAGGCCCGAATTTCGAGTTCGCGGCCGAGACGCGCGAGGAACTCTACTACGACAAGGCCAAGCTGCTGGAGAACGGCGAGCGGTGGGAGGCCGAGATCGCGCGCAATCTCGAACTGGACGCCCCCTACAGATGAACGATACGCGCAATCCCTTCGAGGTCATGATGGCCCAGGCACAGGAGATGGCCAAGGCCATGAACCCTGCGCTAGAGAGCTTCTCGCCCAAGGGATTCGAGAAACTATGGCCCACCGTGCCCAAGGAGTTCATGGAAATGTCCTTTGGCAGGGGGTTGAACAAGGAAGGCCTCGATGCCAAGACGCGCCTGCTGCTGACGCTGGCGGGGCTGACCATGCTGGGGGCGCAGAGCGACACGCAGATCCGGATGACGGTGCGCCACGCGCTGGAGGCCGGGGCGACCGAGGACGAGATTGCCGAGACGATCGCGCAGATGTCGTTTTTCGCCGGCATCCCGTCCATGACCCGCGCGATGCAATTCGCCCGCGAGGTGCTGGACGAGGACAAGGAAGGGGACTGAACCAGATGACCATTGCCGCGTTTTCCTTCTATCTCTTCGCCATATCCTGCCTCGCAGGGGGGCTTTTCACCGTCATCAGCCGGAACCCTGTGCATTCGGTGCTCTGGTTGATCCTCTCCTTCATCTCCGCTGCGGGGCTTTTCGTGCTGCTCGGGGCCGAGTTCCTGGCGATGCTGCTGCTCATCGTCTACGTTGGCGCCGTCGCGGTGCTGTTCCTGTTCGTGGTGATGATGCTGGATGTCGACTTCGCCGAGCTCAAGGCGGAGATGGCCCGCTACATGCCGCTGGCCCTGCTGATCGGGGTGATCCTGCTGATGCAGTTCGGCATCGCCTTCGGCAACTGGCAACTGGCCGAAGGGGCGGAGGCCGCGCGCGCCGCACCGAAGCCTGAAGGCGTGGAAAACACTGCCTCTCTCGGCCTCATCCTCTATGACAAGTATTTCCTGCTCTTCCAGCTTTCCGGCCTGATCCTGCTGGTCGCCATGATCGGGGCGATCGTGCTGACCCTGCGCCACCGGCAGGATGTGAAGCGGCAGAACATCCTTGCCCAGATGTACCGCGACCCGGCCAAGGCGATGGAACTGAAGGACGTCAAACCCGGGCAGGGGCTCTGACCCCGGCCCGCACCAAGGCACAACCGGCAAAAAAGACCGAGAACCGAGGGACGACATGATAGGACTGGAACATTACCTGACGGTGGCGGCGGCCTTGTTCGTCATCGGTATCTTCGGGCTCTTCCTGAACCGGAAGAACGTCATCATCCTGCTGATGTCGATCGAGCTCATGCTGCTTTCGGTCAACATCAACCTCGTCACGTTTTCCGCCCATCTCAGCGATCTGGTGGGGCAGGTGTTCACCCTGTTCGTGCTGACCGTGGCCGCCGCAGAGGCCGCCATCGGCCTTGCGATCCTCGTGTGCTTCTTCCGCAACCGCGGCACGATCGCGGTCGAAGACATCAACGTGATGAAAGGCTGAGGCGATGGAAACGATCATCCTTTTCGCCCCGCTCGTGGGTGCCATCATCGCGGGGTTCGGCTGGCGGATCATCGGTGACGCGGCCGCGCAGTGGGTCACCACCGGGCTGCTGTTCCTGTCCTGCCTGCTCAGCTGGATCGTCTTTCTCGGCCATGACGGCGAAACCCATTACATCCACGTGCTCGACTGGATCCGGTCCGGCACGCTGGACACCGCCTGGGCCATCCGGCTGGACCGGCTGACGGCCATCATGCTGATCGTGGTGACGACCGTCTCGGCGCTCGTGCACCTTTATTCCATGGGCTACATGGCCCATGACGACAACTTCGACGAGGAGAAGGAAAGCTACCGCCCGCGGTTCTTTGCCTACCTGTCGTTCTTCACCTTCGCGATGCTGATGCTGGTGACGGCCGACAACCTTGCGCAGATGTTCTTTGGCTGGGAGGGCGTGGGCCTCGCTTCCTATCTGCTGATCGGTTTCTATTATCGCAAGCCGTCGGCCAATGCCGCCGCGATCAAGGCCTTTGTCGTCAACCGGGTCGGTGATTTCGGTTTCGCGCTCGGTATCTTCGCCCTGTTCTTCCTGACCGACTCCATCCAGTTCGACGCGGTGTTCGCCGCGGCGCCCGAGCTGGCGGAAACGCAGCTGACCTTCCTCTGGGGTGAGTGGAACGCGGCGAACCTCGTCGCGGTGTTGCTGTTCATCGGCGCCATGGGCAAATCCGCCCAGTTCATCCTGCACACATGGCTGCCCGACGCAATGGAGGGCCCCACGCCGGTGTCGGCCCTGATCCACGCGGCCACCATGGTGACGGCGGGCGTGTTCCTTGTCTGCCGCATGTCGCCGGTGTTCGAATACGCGCCCGAGGCCAAGATGTTCGTGGTCTACATCGGGGCAATCACCGCGTTTTTCGCCGCGACCGTGGGGCTGGTGCAGAACGACATCAAGCGCGTGATCGCCTATTCGACCTGTTCGCAGCTTGGCTACATGTTCGTGGCCGCGGGGGTGGGTGTCTATTCGGTGGCGATGTTCCACCTGCTGACGCATGCCTTTTTCAAGGCGATGCTGTTTCTGGGGGCCGGCAGCGTCATCCACGGCATGCATCACGAGCAGGACATGCGTAATTACGGCGGGCTGCGGCACAAGATGCCGATGACCTTCTGGGCGATGCTGATCGGCACGCTGGCCATCACCGGGGTGGGCATCCCGCTGACGACGATCGGCTTTGCCGGTTTCCTCAGCAAGGACGCCATCATCGAGAGCGCCTATGCCGGCACACAGGGCGGGTTCGCCTTCTGGGCGCTGGTCATCGCGGCGCTGTTCACCAGTTTCTACAGCTGGCGGCTGATGTTCCTGACCTTCTGGGGCAAGCCGCGCGGCGACAAGCACACCCACGAGCACGCCCATGAGAGCCCGCGCGTCATGCTTGTGCCGCTCGGGGTGCTGGCCGTCGGTGCCGTGCTGTCGGGGATGGTGTGGTACAACAGCTTCTTCGGTCATACCGACACGGTGGCCAAGTTCTACGGCGTCCCCTACGAGGAGGCCGGCGCCCATGGCGACGCGGGCGAACACGGCGAGGACGCCGCGCACGCCGCAGAAGGGGCCGCTGACAAGGCCGCCGGGGCCAAGGAAAAGCACCACTACGTCTTTGCCGGCGCCCCCGGCGAGGGCGCGATATACGCGGCCCCTGGCAACGACGTTCTGAACGAGGCCCATGCTGTGCCAAAATGGGTCAAGGTGAGCCCCTTCATCGCGATGTTGCTGGGGCTCGGCGTGGCGTTCTGGTTCTACATCGTCAACCCTGCCATGCCGCGCCTCGTGGCCGAGAACCAGCGCCCGCTTTACCTGTTCCTTCTCAACAAGTGGTATATCGACGAGATATACGACTTCCTGCTGGTCACGCCGGCCAAGCGGCTGGCGCGGCTCTTGTGGCGCGGAGGGGATCTCGGGATCATCGATGGGTTCCTCAACGGCGTGGCCATGGGGGTGGTGCCCTTCTTCACCCGTCTCGCGGGGCGGGCCCAGTCGGGCTATATATTCACATACGCCTTCGCCATGGTGATCGGTATCGCCGTGCTGGTGACCTGGATGACTTTCACCGGGGGGGCTGAATAATGGACAACCTGCTTTCCATCACCACCTTCATCCCGGCGGTGGCCGCGGCGATCCTGGCGATCTTCCTGCGCGGAGAGGACGAGGCGGCGCAGCGCAACGCGAAGTGGGTGGCGCTCATTGCCACGACCCTGACCTTTCTCGTGTCGCTGTTCATCCTGTTCGGGTTCGATCCCGACGACACCGGCTTTCAGTTCGTGGAAGAGCGCGCGTGGCTTCTGGGGCTCAAGTACAAGATGGGCGTCGACGGGATCAGCGTGCTCTTCGTCATGCTCACCACCTTCATCATGCCGCTCACCATCGCCGCGTCGTGGAACGTGACCACGCGGGTCAAGGAGTACATGATCGCGTTCCTCGTGCTGGAAACGCTGATGCTGGGCGTGTTCATGGCGCTCGACCTGGTGCTGTTCTACCTGTTCTTCGAGGCCGGCCTGATCCCGATGTTCCTGATCATCGGCATCTGGGGCGGGAAGGAACGCATCTATGCCGCCTTCAAGTTCTTCCTCTACACCTTCTTCGGGTCCGTGCTGATGCTGGTGGCCATGGTGGCGATGTTCGCCGAGGCGGGCACCACGGACATCCCCACGCTGATGGCGCATGAATTCGCCTATGACAGCTTCTCGTTGCTCGGCGTCCAGATCGTCGGCGGCATGCAGACGCTGATGTTCATCGCCTTCTTCGCATCATTCGCGGTGAAGATGCCGATGTGGCCCGTGCACACCTGGCTGCCCGATGCCCACGTGCAGGCGCCCACGGCCGGATCCGTCGTGCTGGCGGCGATCCTGCTGAAAATGGGCGGCTACGGCTTCCTGCGCTTCAGCCTGCCGATGTTCCCGGTGGGGGCCGAGGTCATGACGCCGCTGGTGCTGTGGATGTCGGCGATTGCGATTGTCTATACCTCGCTGGTGGCGCTGGCGCAGGAGGACATGAAGAAGCTCATCGCCTATTCGTCCGTCGCGCACATGGGGTACGTGACCATGGGCATTTTTGCCGCCAACCAGCAGGGCATCGACGGCGCGATCTTCCAGATGATCAGCCACGGCTTCATCTCGGGCGCGCTGTTCCTGATCGTGGGGGTGATCTATGACCGGATGCACACCCGCGAGATCGACGCCTATGGCGGGCTGGTGAACCGCATGCCGGCCTATGCGCTGGTCTTCATGCTCTTCACCATGGCCAATGTCGGCCTGCCGGGCACGTCCGGCTTCGTCGGCGAGTTCCTCACGCTCATGGGCATCTTCCAGGTCAACACCTGGGTGGCCGCCGTGGCGACCACCGGCGTTATCCTCAGCGCGGCTTACGCCCTGTGGCTCTATCGCCGGGTGGTTCTCGGCGAACTCATCCGCGAAAGCCTGAAGTCGATCACGGACATGACGCGCCGCGAACGCGCGATCTTCGCGCCGCTGGTGGTGATGACGCTCCTGCTGGGGGTCTATCCCAGCCTCGTGACGGATATCATCGGCCCCTCTGTCGAGGCGCTGATCGGCAACTACGAAACGGCCCTGGCCGAGGCGGATGCCGCCTCCGACCTGGCGCAGGTGGCGGAATAACGGAGGCCCATGATGCAGGCTGATCTGAGTGTAATCCTGCCGGAGATCGTGATCTCGGTCTACGCGATGGCGGCGCTTCTGCTGGCCGCCTATACCGGCAAGGACAAGATGGCGGGCATGCTGACATGGCTGACCGCCGCGCTGCTGACCGTGATGGCCCTCTGGATCGGGATCACGGGCGAAGGCAGCCGGACGGCCTTTGGCGGGATGTTCAACGATGACGGCTTTGCCCGGTTCGCCAAGGTGGCCACGCTTCTGTCTGCCGCAGCGGTGATGGTGATGGGCCAGGAATACATGGCGCGCCGCAACATCCTGCGTTTCGAGTATCCGCTGCTGATCGCGCTGGCATCCGTGGGCATGATGATGATGGTCAGCGCGGGCGACCTGATGGCGCTCTACATGGGGCTCGAGCTGCAGTCGCTGGCGCTCTACGTCGTCGCCTCGCTGCGCCGCGACAGCGCGAAATCGACCGAGGCGGGGTTGAAGTACTTCGTGCTCGGGGCGTTGAGCTCGGGCCTGCTGCTCTACGGCGCCTCGCTCACCTACGGCTACGCGGGCACGACGCTGTTCTCGGGCATCATCGAGGCGGCCGAGGGCCGCGCGCCCCTGGGCCTGCTGCTTGGGCTTGTGTTCGTGCTGTCGGGGCTGGCCTTCAAGGTGTCCGCCGTGCCCTTCCACATGTGGACGCCGGATGTCTACGAGGGGGCGCCGACGCCGATTACCGCGTTCTTCGCGACCGCGCCCAAGATGGCGGCCATGGGGCTTTTTGCGCGCGTGGTCCACGACGCCTTTGGCGGGGTCGTGGGCGACTGGCAGCAGGTCATCGCCGTGCTGTCGCTGCTGTCGATGTTCCTCGGGGCCGTGG
The DNA here is from genome assembly GCF_044472985.1 of Roseovarius salis. Lineage (NCBI taxonomy): Bacteria > Pseudomonadati > Pseudomonadota > Alphaproteobacteria > Rhodobacterales > Roseobacteraceae > Roseovarius > Roseovarius salis. Next base: position 26,300 of record NZ_JBISDG010000034.1, read on the forward strand.
CGGCGATCGGGCAAACCGACATCAAGCGGCTGATGGCTTACTCCTCGATCGCGCATATGGGCTACGCGCTGATGGGGCTGGCCGCGGGCACCGCCTTCGGCGTGCAGGCCATGCTGATCTACATGGCGATCTACATCACCATGAATGTGGGCACCTTCGCCTTCATCCTCAGCATGGAACGCGACGGCCAGCCGGTGACCGAGATCGCCAGCCTGAACATGTACTCCAAGTCCCATCCCGGCCGCGCCATGGCGATGCTGATCCTGTTGTTCAGCCTTGCGGGTGTGCCGCCGTTGCTGGGGTTCTTCGGCAAGCTCTACGTGCTGCGCGCGGCGTATGAGGGCGGTCTGGTCTGGCTGGCCGTGGCCGGGGTGCTCGCCAGCGTGATCGGCGCGTTCTACTACCTGCGCATCGTCTATTACATGTATTTCGGCGAAGAGGGCGAGGCGCTGGAAACCGGGCGATCGCCGGTGCAGTGGGGGTTCCTTATGGCCTCGGCCGCGATCATGCTGTTGGGTATCGTCAACATGTTCGGCGTCGAGGGCATGGCGCAGGCGGCGGCCGCAACCCTTGTCAATTGACCGTGCCGCGCCACGCCCTGCCGGGATGAGCCCGGCCGACCGGGCACCGGTCGCATGAGGATCGCCGCCAGCAGCGAGTGGCCCGAGGCCTATGGACGGCGCGTGCTGACGGAGGTGGACAGCACCAACGCCGAGGCCGCCCGCATCGCCGGCACGCTTTCGGGCCCGGAGTGGATACTCGGGCTGCGTCAGACGGCGGCGCGCGGGCGGCGCGGGCGAGCATGGGCCAACCCCGACGGCAACTTCGCCGCGACGCTGGTCCTGCAGCCGTCGGAGCCGCCGGAGCAGGTTGCGCTGCGGTCTTTCGTGGCGGCTCTAGCCCTGCTTGACGCCTTCGTCTCGGCCACCGGCCGGCCAGAGGGGTTCACCCTGAAATGGCCCAACGACGTGCTGCTCAACGGCGGCAAGCTGGCCGGGATCCTGCTGGAAAGCGCGGGGCAGGGTGGGCGGCTGTCGCCGCTGGCCATCGGGATAGGTGTCAACCTGATCCATGCCCCGGCGGCCGAGGATCTTGAGGAGGACGCCGTGCGTCCCGTGTCGCTGTTGTCGGAAACCGGGGCCCGTGTCACCCCCGGCGAGTTCCTCGACACGCTGGCGGCGGCGTATGCGCGGCAGGAGGCGCGGTTCACGACATACGGGTTCGCGCCCATCCGGGCGGCGTGGCTGGAGCGTGCGGCGAAACTCGGCGAGCGCATAACCGCGCGCACGGGCAAGCAAGAGTTCACCGGGACGTTCGAGACCGTGGACGAGGGCGGGAACCTCGTGCTCTTGACGCCGCAGGCGCGGCAGGTCATTCCCGCGGCCGAGATCTTCTTTTGAAACAGGGACGGGCGGGCCGATGCTCCTGGCGATCGACTGCGGCAATACCAATACTGTCTTCGCGATCTGGGACGGGTCCGAGTTCCTTTGCACGCTGAGAACCTCGACGCATCACGCGCGCACCGCGGATGCCTATTTCACGTGGTTCTCGACATTGGTGAAGCATTACGGGATCGACGCCGACATCACCGATGTTATCATCTCCTCGACCGTTCCGCGGGTGGTGTTCAACCTCCGTGTCTTCGCGGACCGCTTCTTTGGCTGCCGCCCGCTGGTCGTGGGCAAGCCCGATTGCGCGCTGCCGGTGCTCCCGCGGGTGGACGAGGGCACGCAGGTCGGGCCGGACCGGCTGGTGAACACGGCCGGCGCCTATGACCGTCACGGCGGTGATCTGATCGTGGTGGATTTCGGCACCGCCACCACGTTCGACGTGGTGGCCCATGACGGCGCCTATGTGGGCGGGGTGATCGCGCCGGGCGTGAACCTTTCGCTCGAGGCGCTTCATAGCGCTGCGGCGGCGCTGCCGCATATAGACGTGACGAAGCCGCAAAAGGTGATCGGAACCAACACGGTGGACTGCATGCAGTCGGGCGTGTTCTGGGGATATGTAGGGCTGGTGAACGGGATAACCGAGCGGATCCGGGCCGAGTACGATCGGCCGATGCGCGTCATCGGGACAGGGGGGCTTGCGCCGCTCTTCGCGCAGGGCGATCTGCTCTTCGACGTGATCGAGGATGACCTGACGATGCACGGGCTGACCGTGATCCATGCGCACAACAAGAAAGGCTGAGGCATGAGCAAGGAAAGGTTGATCTATCTCCCGCTCGGCGGGGCGGGCGAAGTGGGCATGAATGCCTATGTCTACGGCGTCGGTGCGCCGGGCAAGGAGCGGCTGATCCTCGTGGATCTGGGCGTCACCTTTCCCGATATGGACAGCACGCCGGGTGTCGACCTGATCTTTCCCGATATCTCCTGGCTGGCCGAGCGACGCGACCGGCTGGAGGCGGTGTTCGTCACCCATGCGCACGAGGACCACGTGGGTGCGGTGGCGCAGTTCTACGACCAGCTTGGCGCGCCCGTTTACGCCCGTGCCTTCACGTCCAATATCGCGCGCGGCAAGATGGCCGAACGTGGCCAGCCCGAAAAGGCCGTGCGCACGGCGGAGGCTTGGCCCGAAACGGTGGAGGCCGGCCCGTTCACCGTGGGCTTCGTGCCGATCTCGCACTCGATCCCGGAAAGCTCGGGACTGGTGATCGACACGCCGCTTGGCCGCGTGGTGCATTCGGCCGACTACAAGATGGATACGGACCCGGTGGTTGGCGAGCCTTTCGACGAGGACCTCTGGGCCTCGCTTGCCGAGCCCGGCGTGGTCGCGCTGACCTGCGATTCCACGAATGTCTTCAGCCCGCACCCGGGCCGCTCGGAAAGCAGCCTCGGCCCCGAGATAGAGAGCCTGATCGCCCGGTCGAAGGGAATGTTCGTGGCCACGACCTTTGCCAGCAACATCGCGCGGGTCAAGACACTGGCAGAGTCCGCGCAACGCTGCGGCAGGTCGGTCTGCCTGATGGGGCGGGCCATGCGCCGGATGATCGAGGCCGCGGTGGAAACCGGTGTGCTGACGGATTTCCCGCGCACCGTCAGCCCCGAGGATGCCCGCGGCATCCCCCGCGAGAACCTGATGCTGATCGTCACCGGCAGCCAGGGCGAACGGCGCGCGGCAAGCGCGCAGCTGGCGCAGGGAAAGTATAACGGCCTCGAGATGAAGGACGGCGATACTTTCCTCTTCTCGTCCAAGACGATTCCCGGCAACGAACGGGGCGTGATCCGGATCATGAACCAGTTCAGCGAGATGGGCGTCGACGTGGTGGACGATTCGGGCGGTTTGTATCACGTTTCGGGCCATGCCAACCGCCCCGACCTCGAGCGGTTGCACCGGCTGATCAAGCCGCGCGTCCTGATCCCGATGCATGGCGAGCATCGCCACCTGCGCGAACACGCCAAGCTGGCGCGTGCCGGCGGTTTCGAAGCGGTGCTGGCCCCCAACGGCACGATGGTCGAGCTGTCGGCCGAGCCCGCGCGTGTGACAGAGCATGTCGAAACCGGGCGCGTCTACCTTGACGGGCAGGTGAAGATCGGCGCGCTGGACGGGATCGTGCGTGACCGCATCCGCATGGCGCTGAACGGGCATGTGCTGGTCAATGTCATCCTCGACGAGGAGGACGCGCCGCTTGGGGAGCCGTGGTGCGAGATCCGGGGCCTGCCCGAGGAGGGCAGCAGCCGCGCGCCGCTGGTGGAGGTGTTGGAGGAGGATCTCGGCCAGTTCATCGGCCGGGCGGGCAGGAAGACGTTGGCCGACGACGGCAAGCTGGAAGAGGGGCTGAAACGGGTCGCCCGCCAGACCGGGCTGTCGGAAATCGGCAAGAAACCCGAGGTGACGGTGATTATCAGCCGATTGAGCGAGTGAGGGCGCACCGCCGCGATGTGCGACAGCGCGGGCGGTCACGTGATCGCGTCACCGGTTGCCGCTGGCGCGGGGTGACCTGACATCGCCCTCGCGCGTCCGGAGCCCCCTGGGGGACGAGGCAAGATCCTCAGCTTGCGCGGCGTTCGTCGAAGCTCTTGGCGATGAAGTTGGGCAGATGATCGCCCATGCCGACAACCTTGTTGTCGTCGTCTTTCTTGCCACGCTTGCCACCGCCCGATTTCGGCCCGGGCTTGTCGCCCTTCCCCGTGTCCTCGCGGGTCTGGGCGGGGGCATCGGAATCCGCCTTTTGCGTCTTTGCGGTGTTCGCGTCCTTGGGCTTGTCGGATTTCCGGCGCGCGCGGGCTTTCCTGGGCTTCTCCGTGGTCTCCGTCTCCTCGGACGGCGCTTCGGGCGCGCTGCCAAGCGGGCTCTCCATGCGCGGGATCTCTTTTTCCAGCAGCTTCTCGACGGCGTCGAGCGCCTTATCGTCACGGCTGCCGCAGATGGTGATCGCCTTGCCCTCGCGGCCCGCGCGGCCGGTGCGGCCGATGCGGTGCACGTAGTCCTCGGCATGGCCGGGCACGTCGAAATTGAACACGTGGCTCACATCGGGGATGTCGAGGCCGCGCGCGGCCACGTCTGAGGCCACAAGCAGCTTCAGCTCGCCCGCGCGGAACGAATCGAGCGTCCGGGTGCGCTGGCTCTGATCTAGGTCGCCGTGGATGGGCGCGGCATCGTATCCGTATTTCTTCAGCGACTTCGCGAGAATGTCCACGTCCGACTTGCGGTTGCAGAAAATGATCGCGTTGCGGAACCTGTCGCCTTCGGCGTCGATCAGGGCCCGCAGCAGCTTGCGTTTCTCGCTGTCGGCGCGGTCGCGGCGGGACGGCTTGAACATCGCGACGGCCTGTTCGATCGTCTCCGACGCCGTGGCCTGCCGGGCGACCTCGATCCGCTCGGGCGCCTGCAGGAAAGTATTGGTGATGCGCTCGATCTCCGGCGCCATGGTGGCCGAGAAGAACAGCGTCTGCCGCGTGAACGGGGTCAGGCCGAAGATGCGCTCGATATCGGGGATGAAGCCCATGTCGAGCATCCTGTCGGCCTCGTCCACCACCATGATCTTGACGTCGGACAGGATCAGCTTGCCCCGTTCGAAATGGTCGAGCAGGCGGCCCGGCGTTGCGATCAGGACATCCACGCCCTTGTCGATGATGGCGTCCTGCTCCTTGAAGCTGACCCCGCCGATCAGCAGCGCGCGGGTCAGCTTGAGATACTTGGAATAGGTGTCGAAGTTCTCGGCCACCTGCGCGGCGAGTTCCCGGGTGGGGCACAGCACCAGACTGCGCGGCATCCGGGCGCGCGCCCGTCCGCGGGCCAGCAGAGACAGCATCGGCAGGGTGAAGCCGGCCGTCTTGCCGGTACCGGTCTGCGCGATGCCAAGGACGTCACGGCCCTCGAGCGCGGGGGGGATTGCCCCAGCCTGAATGGGGGTGGGGGTTTCGTAGCCCGCCTCCTCGACGGCCTTGAGAACCTTCGGGTTGAGCTTCAGATCGGAAAACTTGGTCATATGTGTCCATGGTTCGCGGACACGCCTTGGCCCGCCGTATCGTCTTTCGGGGAAATCGGATTCGACCGGCGCCGGCCGGTACATCCCCCACATGTGGTCCCGCGTGTAGCGAATCAATGGGGGGCGGGTCAATCCGCCGATGGGCCGGACCCCGGATATCGTTCGCATTTGCTGCAAAGGTGGCTCGCGGGATACAATCAGGCGGCATCCCCGAAGTGTTTCCGCCGCTTTGCGTCCAGATCGAGGCGCACGGCGTGCAGGTGTCCATACGCGTCAAGCCGCCTGCGCAGCTCCGGCGTGGCGGTGCATACCTCGCGGTAGAAGGCGGCAAGCGCCTCTTCGCCGCCCTCGTGCTCCAGCATCGCGAAGAGCTGGTTCATGGTCAGGGCGATACCGTCGGGCATCGGCGCCGCACGCAGCCCCGCGCGATAGCTGCCCCTTGCCATGCGGAAGCGGAAGGTTTCCAGCCAGTGCTCCCAGCTGTGCGCGTGCAGATGCACCAGCCGCGTCGCGTCCAGCCGTGCCGGGGCGGGGTCCTGCACGCGGTCGAAGAAGGCATTGTGGATGCGCAGCGAAACCTTGTCGAGCCCGGCGCGCACGAAAACCTTGCCGGCCACGTGGCTGAGGAAGCCGCCGTTCAGATGTTCGCCAAAGGTGGGGTAGATCGCGTTGGTCTGGGTCCGGCGCGGCCCTTGGTGGCGGGCGTGGCCCTTGCACCATGTCACCCCGCCGGGCGGGGGATCGTCGGGGTCGGGCGCCAGCGCCTCGACGGGGTGCACGCGGGCGCTGCGCATGTCCGGCGGCAGGGCAGCCAGCTGCTCGGGCAGGGGGTGCGCGGGCCACAGGAACTCGTCCACGTCGATATGCGCCAGCCAGTCCACCCCGGGGCCGCGGGTGTAGCAATGCGTGGCGTTCGCCGTCTGGCGCGGCTGGTGCATTTCCGGGCGGTCCTTTCCGCGGCGCTGCCAATAGGCGTCATCGGTCACGGTGACGCGGCACTTGGGGTGCGCCTTGAGGGCGGCGCGGGCCTGCGGGTTGTCCGCGTCGAGATACACATGCACCCGGTGCGCGCCGAGTTCGAGGTGATATGCTGCGAAGTTCAAGGTGTCGCGGGCGGGCGCCTTGACGGTCGCGACGACGCCCCATGTGGGAAGGCTGTTCATGGCGCGACAATGCGGCGGGCGGGCGGCGCGTGCAAGGGCCCTCGACCGCGCGCATGGCGCCGCCGGGTGCCTCCGGCGGGAGTATTTGGCGCAAGATGAAGGACGTGTTGATGGCGGTCGTGATCCGGTGAGCCCGGTGGGTGACCGGGTCCGGGCAATGGCCCTGCCTGTCATCGCGGGCCGGGCAGCCGGCGACGGCCGCGGCGCCGGGATGGCCCGCTCAGACCATCATTTCCTTGGTCGCCGAGAGCGTCACCTCCGGGTGGTCCCGGGTGATCCGGTCGATATCCCATTGCAGGCGGGTGAGGTAGACCACGTCGCCATCGTTGTCGTGGGCGATATGCTGCTTGTTGGCGGCCATGAATTTTTCCACCGCCTGCTTGTCGCCGGTGACCCACCGGGCGGAGGTGAACTGGGACGGCTCGAAGCGAACGGGAAGCCCGTATTCCTGCTCGATCCGGGTGCCGAGCACGTCGAACTGCAGCGCACCGACCACGCCGACGATGAAGCCCGAGCCGAAGGCGGGCTTGAACACCTTGGCCGCACCTTCCTCGGCGAACTGCATCAGCGCCTTTTCAAGGTGCTTGGCCTTCATCGGGTCGCCCGCGCGGGCCTGCTGGAGAAGCTCCGGCGCGAAAGAGGGAATGCCGGTAACGCGCAGGGCCTCTCCCTCCGTCAGAGTGTCGCCGATGCGCAGCTGGCCGTGGTTGGGAATGCCGATGATGTCGCCTGCCCATGCCTCTTCGGCCAGTTCGCGGTCGGAGGCGAGGAAAAGCACCGGCGCCGAGACGGTCATCGCCTTCTTGCTGCGCACGTGGGTTAGCTTCATGCCGCGCCTGAAGTGACCCGAGGCCATCCGCACGAACGCCACCCGGTCGCGGTGTTTGGGATCCATGTTCGCCTGCACCTTGAAGACGAAGCCGGAAACCTTTGCTTCCTCGGGCGCGATCTGGCGCGGGGTCGCCGCTTGGGGCTGTGGCTCGGGCCCGTAGGCGCCGATCCCTTCCATGAGCTCCTTCACCCCGAACGAGTTGATGGCGGAGCCAAACCAGATGGGGGTCAGGTGCCCCTCCAGCACGGATTGGGGGTCGAGACCGGGCAGCAGCTCGCGCGCCATCTCCACCTCCTCGCGCAGCTGGTCAACGAGATGGGGCGGCACGTGGTCCTCAAGCTTGGGATCGTCCAGCCCGTTGATCTCGATCGTTTCGGCCACGCGGTTGCGGTCGGCCCGGTCCATCAGTTCCAGCCGGTCGCGGAGCATGTCGTAGCAGCCGATGAAATCGCGCCCCATGCCAATGGGCCATGATGCGGGCGTCACGTCGATCGCCAGATTCTGCTGGATCTCGTCGATGATCTCGAAGGTGTCCCGGCTCTCGCGGTCCATCTTGTTACAGAAGGTCAGGATCGGCAGGTCGCGCAGGCGGCAGACCTCGAACAGCTTGCGCGTCTGGCTTTCCACCCCCTTGGCCCCGTCGATCACCATTATCGCGGCATCGACCGCCGTCAGCGTGCGATAGGTGTCCTCGGAGAAGTCGCTGTGGCCCGGGGTGTCCACCAGGTTGAACCGGAAATCCTTGAAATCGAAGGACATGGCCGAGGCGGAGACGGAAATGCCGCGATCCTTTTCCATCTGCATGAAGTCCGAGCGCGTGCGCCGGGCCTCGCCCTTGGCGCGCACCTGTCCCGCCATCTGGATGGCGCCGCCGTAAAGCAGGAATTTCTCGGTCAGGGTGGTCTTGCCGGCATCGGGATGGGAAATGATGGCAAAGGTGCGCCGCCGCGCGATCTCGGCGGGCAGGTCGGGGCGGTTGTGGGTCGCATCGAGCATGGGCGGCATATAGAGGGCCGCGGGAAGGGGCGCAACATGCCCGCGCCCGTCGGTGGCGGGCGACCGATTCGGCCGGCGGGCCGGGAATCCTTTATCAACGGGAAACAATGTGCCGAAACAGTGCGCACTGACCACGCATGGCGATCTGGCGTGTTGTCGGCTGAACGTGGCCGCTCGCACGATGCCCTGCGGGCCGGGGGAGCCATGATTGTTTCGTTTTGGATGACAGAATTTCGCCGGTGGATCGCGTGCGGCGCAAACGCGCGCGACGTGTAGTGGCCTTGGACATGGACCCGCCCGTATGCCGGGCCCGCGGCGCGGGGCGCTCCGCGCGTGGCAGGCCGTATCCAATAAGGAAACAATTAGCCCCGTGGAGATGCCAGATTGCCGCCGCATTTCGGTCACCGAACGGTCAGATACATGGCGGGTTCTGGGCGAAAACGCTTTATTCACCTTCGCACGGTGCCTATCGTTCACATGGCCTGACTGGGGGGCTTCGACGAAACACGGCTATGGGGCGGCCGGCCTGGTGAAACGCGTGCAGCATGGACACGCAGGAGCCGGACGGAGGGTATGCGACGTCTGGCATGCGAGCCGACCGGCTTCGGGTGCGGCGCCGCGCCTGTCTGCATCGCGCGATCCGGGGCGGGCCGGGCAGGAATACCCTGTCCGGCAAGAAAGGGACGTGTGCAGTATTGGTCTGCGAGGAGTGAACATGCCGATGATCAAGAATTTCACCAACCCGCCGAGTGCCGACGGATCGAGCGTGACAGAGCGGCAGTCCGCGCCGCATGACAACATCGTGCCGTGCTTCACCCCGGGCACCGTGATCGCCACGCCGAGCGGCGAGCGCCCGGTCGAGGCGCTGCGCCCCGGCGACCAGGTGCTGACCCGGGACAACGGCCTGCAGGAAATCCGCTGGACCGGCTGCTGCAGGCTGGACGGCGAAACGTTGCGCAACGCGCCCGGGCTGCGGCCGGTGCGTATCCGCGCGGGCGCTCTGGATCACAGCCTTCCCGACAGCGATATCCTCGTCAGCCCGTGGCACAAGGTCCTGATCCAGGGTGACAGGACGGCGCAGTTCTTCGAGGACAGCGAGGTGCTCGCCGCGGCGGGACACCTTACGGGGCGCGCGGGTATCGACGTGGTGGACGTCGACGAGGTGACCTACGTGCACTTCATGTTCGACCAGCACCAGGTGGTGCTGTCCAACGGTTTCTGGACCGAGAGTTTCCGCCCCGATGACGACGTCATGCGAAGCCTCGGCGCGCGGCAGCGCAGCCGGATACTGGAGCTGTTTCCCGACCTCGTGGAGCCGCGGGGCCGGCAGGCCTATCGCTGCGCACGCCGCACACTGAGCGAGCAGGAAAGCCGCCTGCTGCTGGAGTGACCCGGCCGCGGGGGCGCCGGGGGAAGCTTTTCGTTGGATCTGCAGCGTGCCGCGCCGTCCGGGGAACCGGGCGGCGTCTTTGCCACGGGGCATCGGCGGCACCGGCGCTGCCCGCCGTCACGGGGTCCGGCCCGCCCGCCATTCCGCCCATTGGCGCGGCGTGTCGAGATCGGTCGTGGCCCGGCGACCGGGCAGGGGCACGTGGCCGCAATCCTCCGTGGCAAGCAGGGCGCGCGCGCCGTCATCCCCGCGCAGACGCGCGATCTGTTCGAACAGCCGCGCCGGCAGGATGACCGGATGCCCCGCGCGGCCGGTGTCGTCCGTGGCGCGCCATGCCCGTTCGGGCTGGCCGTGATGTGCTTGCATGACCTTCGCGAGATCTTCGGCGCGCAGCTCGGGCATGTCGCCCAGCACCACCATCAGCCCGCTGGCCCCGAGTGACGACGCCCATTCCGCGCCGGCCCTGAGAGAGGTGGCCATGCCCTCTGCCGCGTCCTCGATCCGGCGGATGTCGAGGCCGTGGAGCCCGGCGAGGGCCGCCAGCCTGTCGGGCCGGTCGCGCGGGAGCGTGAGGAGGACCGGGACGTGCGCCGACAGGGCGAGCCGGGCCTGCCGCCGCAGCAGGGGCTCTTTGCCGACCTGCTCGAGCAGCTTGTCGCGCCCGCCCATGCGGGAGGCGCTGCCGGCGGCGGGGACGAGTATGGCAAGCTCGGGCATCGGCGGCGGTTGTCTTTCGGGTTAGGGGCGCTGCCCCTCTTGGCCTGCGGCCAATTCACCCCGGGGTACTTGGCCCAAGAAGAAGGCGGGGCGCAGGCAGGATAGGCCGCCCGCGCGAGCGATGCCAGCCCTTCGGCGCGTCAGCAGCGCAAGCGTGCGCCCTGCGGGTCGAAAAGCGCCTCGGCGAGGAGGCGGGCGGGCCGCATTTCGCCGAGGATCTCGATCTCGGCCTCGGGGGCGGCGTCGGCCCGTTCCCGCGGGATGAGGGCCAGCGCCACGGAGGTGTCGGCGTGATGCGAATAGCCGCCCGAGGTGCAGAACCCTTCGACCCGGCCGTCGATCCACACCGGTTCGTAGCCGTGCACGTCGGCGTCGGCGGCATCCACCGCGAAGGCGACGAGGCGGCGGGCCGCGCCACGGGAGCGCTCGGCCTCGGCCGCGGCGCGGCCGATGAAATCGGCGTTCTTTCCAAAGCTTACGAACCGGTCCATCCCCGTTTCGCCCGGCGTGTAGTCCGGGGAGTACTCGGCCCCCCATGAGCCGAAGAACCGGTCGAGCCTGAGCGACATCATCGCGCGCATGCCGAAGGGGCGCATGCCGTGGGTCCTGCCTTCCTCCCAGAGCGTGTGCCAAAGCGCGCGCTGCGCCATGGGATCGCAGTAGATCTCGTAGCCCAGGTCGCCTGTGTAGCTCACCCGCTGCACGAGGCAGTCGGCCATACCCACCGTGGCGCGGCGCAGATCCATGAACGCCATGTCCGACACCGCGTCGCGGGTGCAGGCGGCCAGCACGTCGCGCGCCTTGGGCCCGGCGATCTGGAACCCGTTGAGCCGGTCGGAGATGTTCTCGACGCGCACGCCCGGGGCTTCGTTCATCTCGAACCACCGCATGTGGAACGCCTGCGCGCCGTAGGAGGCGATGAGCTGGAACGTGTGCTCGTTGAGGCAGGACACGGTGAAATCGCCCCAGAGCCGGCCCTTGGGACTGAGCATGGGCGTCAGGCTCACCCTTCCTGGCTTGGGGATACGGCCCGCCATGATCCGGTCAAGCCATGCGCGGGCATCGGGGCCGGTGACGAGGTATTTGCCGAAGTTGTGCACCTCGTTGATTCCAACCGCTTCGCGGACGGCCGTCACCTCGCGCCGGGTGGCCTCCCACGCGTTGGAGCGGCGGAAGCTGGGCGTCTCGTGGCGCGGCTCGTCGCCCTGAGCGAAGTAGTTGACCACTTCCAGCCCGTACTGGTGGCCCCAGACAGCGCCCATGTTGTCAAAGATGTCGTACATGGGCGTGGTGTTGAACGGGCGCGCGGCGGGCAGCTCCTCGTTGGGGTAAGCCACCGAGAACCGCTTCTGGTAGTTCTCGATCACCTTGGGGCGGGTGTAACCCGGCGTGATCCAGTCGCCGTAACGGGCCACGTCCATGGCCGAGACGTCGCGCTCGCACTCGCCCTCGGTCATCCATTGCGCCAGCATCAGGCCGACGCCCCCGCCCTGGCTGAAGCCCGCCATGACACCCACGGCCGACCAGTAGTTGCGCAGCCCCGGCACGGGCCCCACCAGCGGGTTGCCGTCGGGCGCGAAGGTAAAGGGGCCGTGGATGACCGATTTGACGCCCGCGCGCTCCAGCGCCGGGAAGCGGCGGTAGGCAAAGGCGATGCTGTCCTCGATCTTGTCGAAATCGTCGGGCAGCAGTTCATGGCCGAAATTCCACGGCGTGCCGTCCACCGCCCATGGCCGGCAGGGCTGTTCATAGAAACCGATGCACAGCCCGCGCCCCTCCTGCCTGAGGTAGCTTTCGCCGGCGGGGTCCATGACGTGGGGGTGTTCGCCGCCCGCGTCGATGATCGCCGCGATTTCCGGCACCTCTTCGGTCACGAGGTACTGGTGTTCCATCGGGTGCAGCGGCAGGTAGACGCCGGCCATCGCGCCGACCTCGCGCGCCCACAGCCCGGCGGCGTTGACCACATGCTCGGCATGGATGGTGCCCTTGTCGGTGACCACGTCCCAGCTGCCGTCGGGGCGGGGCGTGGTCTCGTGGACGTGGCAGTGCGTCTCGATCGTCGCGCCGCCCATCCGCGCGGCCCTGGCGTAGGCATGGGTGGTGCCCGAGGGGTCGAGATGACCGTCCAGCGGGTCGTAGAGCGCGCCGATCACGCCCTCGGTGTTGGTGACGGGGGCGAGGCGCGCGATCTCGTCGGGGCCCACGATTTCCGTCTCGAGCCCCATGAAGCGGTGCTTGGCACGCTCGGCCAGCAGCATGTCCATCCGGTCGCGGTTGTCCGCAAGTGTCACGCCGCCCACGTGGTGCAGCCCGCAGGACAGGCCGGTGATCTCTTCCAGCTCCTTGTAAAGCTTGATGGTATAGCCCTGCAGGGCGGCCATGTTCGTGTCACCGTTCAGGGTATGAAACCCCCCGGCCGCGTGCCATGTAGAGCCGGAGGTGAGCTCGGAGCGCTCCAGCAGCATGACGTCGGACCAGCCCATCTTGGTAAGGTGGTAGAGGACGCTGCAGCCGACAACGCCGCCGCCGATAACGCATACCCTGGTGGTGGTTTTCATGACATCCTCCGCCTTTTGGTTGCGCCCAGACTGGGTGTCCTGCCTTGGCGAGCATGTCCGTTTGCGACAGATCGTGTCGTTGTGCCGTGCAATGTTTCGCGGCCGGTTTGCCGTCACGCCGCCGGCGGCAGGCGGGGCAGCATCCCGGCCGATGATCGGGATGGCTTTACGAGTTCTTGTTCACGCTTAAGAAATCTGACGGAGAGCTAGATTTCCCACAATGTATGGAGCTTTGATTGTCAGTGTATTTTGCCGCGTAGTCTCCTCAAGCACTATGTTTTCGAAGCTATCCGGGGCGACCGCCTGTTGCTCGTCGCCAGCCAACGACAAAAACAGTCACAACACGTGTTGACACAATGTTGCGATGAGGGAGCGCCGAGATGCCGGAGAAACTGACCAAAGCCGCCGCCCGGAAGGCCCTGCCGCCGGTGCGTGGGTAGAGCATGCTGTGGGGCGCGGAGGTGAGGTAGGGCGCCATGCGGGTGGCGACCGGTGGGGCCAAGTCCTTCGTCCTGGACTACCGCACCGAGGGACCGCAGCGCCGCATCAACATCGGTGCCTGATCCTACTGGACAGTCGCCGCCGCGCGCCAGACCGCGAAGGACATGAAGCCAGAGGTCGATCTTGGTAACGACCCGATGGGCGAGTGGCAGGGGCAGCGCGAGGCGCCGACCGTGCAGAAGATGTGGGAACGATACGCCAGTGAGCATTTGCCCAAGTGACCTGCCACGGGATTTTTCCTCCATTTGGAATTAGAGTCCGACCCAACGAAGGGACGGACAATGAAGCGAACGAGATACAGCGAAGAACAGATCATC
>NZ_JBISDG010000035.1:0-38857 GCF_044472985.1 Roseovarius salis
GCGTCGGGCGCGCCCGACGCCAGCCCGTCGAGGAACCGGCGCAGGCGGGTCTGCGGCCCCGGCATGCGCGCGGCGCTTTCATAGGTCGGTGACAGCAGGACGATCTCGTGGGCGAGCGCGGCATGATCGGGCAGGTTCGCCTTTGCAAGATCGGCGCCGTAAAGCGTGGCAAAGACAACGCCGAGCCCGGCATCGGACATGGCCTGCCACGCCCCCGGCAGCGCCGCGGCCATCGCGGCAGCGTCCGATTCCACCGCGGCATCGAAGGTCTGGATCGCCTCCACCCGGTCCCAGACACCACCCGAGGCGGCCGGCGCGCGCTCGGTGTAGAGCCCCAGCAGCCGGTTCGCGGGCAGCGCGCCGGTCCGTGCCAGCCGCTCCGCCGCCTCGATCTCGGCTTTCCAGCCCATCGTGCCGCGCAGGTCCGCCACGGCGAACGCGCGCGGAAGGCTGCGGGTGGGCATCGGATCGCCCGCGGCCTCGTACAGCCGGAACAAGAGTGGCGTCATCTCCCGCGGCGGCGCGAGCCCCGCGCCCTCCTCCGGGGTGGCGGGATCGAGGAAACGGCCCAGAAGTGTGGTCTCGCGCGGGGTGAGCGCGCCGACTGCCCGGGCGGTGTCGTAGGTCAGGGCGGCAGTCGACCACTCGCCGGCGCGCGCCATGCAGAATATGCGGCTGGCATATCTCTCTGACAATCCTGGCGTGCGCGCCAGCGCGGCGCACGGCGCGTTTTCCGTTCCCTTGAGCAGCGCGAGGTCAAGCCATGTGTCGAACAGGGCGGGCGTGGCCGGGCCGGCGCGTTCCACCAGCGCGAGCGCCGCGTCCACCGCGCCGAACCTGCGCAGGGCTGCAAGGCGCGCACGCAGGAATCGGGCGTGGGCGCCGGCATCTGCCGGCGGGTCCGCCTCGGCCAGAAGCAGTGTGTAATAAAGCGCCTGTACCGCCGGGGGCGGACGGGACGTCAGGTCGTCAAGCAGGGCCTCCAGGCGGCCCGTCGCGCTGGCCGCCCAGAGATCGCGCGGCAAGCCCGTGGTCGAGGTTGGCAACAATCCCACCGCGTCCGCCCGCGCGGTGTCGAGCGGTGTGACGGTGACATCGGGCACCTTGACGCCGTCGCTCACCGGTGCCTGCCCGAGCGGCTGCAGAAGCGGCTGCGCGACCGTGACAGGGGCCGGTTCGGCCAGCCAGTCGATGGCCGAAAGGGGCGGCTCGGCGGCCGCCGCCGCGGGAAGCAGGCTGAGGGTCAGTATGGCGCTACTGCGCTTCAAGGATGACGTCCTGTCGGATTTCCCGGTCCGGCGGCGAGAAGTCGGCGCCGAAGAACGGCCCGATATACGCGTAGGCCACCAGGGCCACGA
This sequence comes from Roseovarius salis, assembly GCF_044472985.1. Taxonomy (NCBI): domain Bacteria; kingdom Pseudomonadati; phylum Pseudomonadota; class Alphaproteobacteria; order Rhodobacterales; family Roseobacteraceae; genus Roseovarius; species Roseovarius salis. The sequence goes on from NZ_JBISDG010000035.1 coordinate 1,359, forward strand.
AGGCCAGAACGGCCAGATAAAACAGCCACTTGATTAGGCGTAACATGAAGCCTCTTGCCCGGGTTCCGTTGATTTGCAGGTTTTATAGCTGGCCTTTCGGACAATATCACGTCATTCAGGGCCCGGTTCGGAAATTTTGGCATGGGAGCGCCTAGGCTTGGCCGCATCGGGGCATTGGACACTGCACAAGACCGTGGTTCTGGTGGGCATGATGGGGGCGGGCAAGACGGCCGTGGGCAAGGCCGTCGCTGCGCACCTCGGCGTGCCGTTCCTCGATTCGGATGCCGAGATCGAACGGGCGGCGAACATGAGCATTGCCGAGATATTCGCACGCGATGGCGAGGCGTTCTTTCGCGCACGGGAGACCGAGGTCATCAACCGCCTGCTGGACGGCGCGCGCTGCATCCTGTCCACGGGCGGCGGCGCGTTCTTGTCCGAGCGAAACCGGAGGCTGATCTCGTCCAAGGGCGTATCGGTCTGGCTGGACGCGGATCTGGATCTGTTATGGAGCCGGGTAAAACACAAGGATACCAGACCCTTATTGCGTACCGCTGACCCTTACGCGACGCTGGCTGGTCTTTACGAATCGCGCGTGCCTGTCTACCGGCTGGCCGATCTAAGCGTCACCGCCGACCGGGATTACAGCATCGACACGATGGCCGGGAAGGTTATCGAGACATTGGCGCGCCGACCCGATGTGCTGGAGGACAGCGAATGAGCGAGAGCGTTCACGTGCCATTGGGCGAGCGGGCCTATGACGTCCATGTCGGCCCCGGTCTTCTGGCCGCGGCGGCGGGTTTCGTGGCGCCGCTGCTGTCGCGGCCACGCGTCGCGGTCATCACCGACGAGAACGTGGCCGCCCTGCATCTTCCGCCCCTTGAAGAGGCGTTGCAGGCGGGCGGTATCGCGGTGTCCTCGCTGGCACTGCCGCCCGGCGAGGCCACGAAATCCTGGCCGCATTTCGAGCGCGCGGTGGAGTGGCTGCTGCAGGAGCGCATCGAACGCCGCGACATCGTGGTGGCGCTCGGCGGCGGGGTGATCGGCGACCTCGCCGGCTTTGCCGCAGCGGTGTTGCGCCGCGGGGTGCGGTTCGTGCAAATGCCCACCAGCCTGCTGGCGCAGGTCGACAGCTCTGTGGGTGGCAAGACGGGAATCAACGCGCCGCAGGGCAAGAACCTGATCGGCGCCTTCCATCAGCCCAGCCTGGTGCTCGCCGACACAGATGTTCTGTCTACCCTGGCTGAGCGGGATTTCCTGGCCGGGTACGGCGAGGTCGTGAAGTATGGTCTTTTGGGAGATTCCGATTTTTTCCAGTGGCTTGAGGCGCATGGTTCATCCGTTGCCGGTGGCGACGCCGCCGCACGGACAGCGGCCGTCAGGCGATCTGTCGAGATGAAGGCCGATATCGTTGTGCGCGACGAGACCGAGCAGGGGGACCGGGCGCTGCTGAACCTTGGGCATACCTTCTGCCATGCGCTTGAGGCCGCGACCGGCTATTCGGACCGCCTGTTGCATGGCGAGGGGGTGGCGATCGGCTGCGCCCTTGCCTTCGATCTGTCTGCACGCATGGGGCTGTGCAGCCAGGAGGATCCAAGCCGCGTGCGCGCGCATCTGCGTAACATGAAGATGAAGGCGGATCTGTCCGACATCGAAGGGGAATTGCCGGATGCCGAGGGGTTGCTGGACCTCATGGCGCAGGACAAGAAAGTGGTGGACGGGCGCCTGCGCTTCATCCTCGCGCACGGGATCGGCCAGGCGTTCGTGGCCGATGACGTGGATCCCGGCACGGTGCGCACCCTTCTGGCGGACGCGCTGCGCGCACGGCGCTGACGTCGGCGAGTCCGCGCCACGGCTGTCGCGGTGTTGCTGCCGGGACGCGGGCCTACTCGGCCAGCTTGACCAGGGCGTGCCGTTTCTTGCCCGCCGACAGCTTGATGGGCGAGGACAGCGCGCCCGCGTCGATCATCAGCCCCGGGTCGGTCAGCGGCGCGTCGTCGATCCGCGCGCCGTGCTCGGCGATCAGGCGCTTGGCCTCCTTTCCGGATTTCGCCAGCCCCGACTTCACGATGAGCTGGACCACCGACACGCCGTCGCCCACCTCCTCCGCGCACAGCTCCAGCGTCGGCAGGTCGTCGCCCACGCCGCCCTTCTCGAACACCTCGCGGGCGGTGGCCTCGGCCGCGCGGGCGGCCTCGGCCCCGTGCAGGAGCGACGTCACCTCGTTGGCGAGGATGATCTTGGCCTCGTTGATCTCGGAGCCGGCCAGACCGCCGAGGCGCGCGCACTCGTCCAGCGGCAGTTCGGTGTAAAGCCTGAGGAATCGGCCGACATCGGCATCCATCGTGTTCCGCCAGAACTGCCAGAACTGGTAGGGTGAGCACATCTGCGCGTCGAGCCAGATCGCGCCCTCGGCCGTCTTGCCCATCTTGCGCCCGTCCGCGGTGGTCAGGAGCGGCGAGGTCAGCCCGTAGATCTCGTGGTCGAGCACACGTCGGGTGAGGTCGATGCCGTTGACGATATTGCCCCATTGGTCGGAGCCGCCCATCTGCAGCCGGCAGCCGTAGCGGCGGTTGAGCTCGAGAAAGTCGTAGGCCTGCAGGATCATGTAATTGAATTCGAGGAAGGACAGCGATTGCTCGCGGTCGAGCCGTGATTTCACGGAATCGAAGCTGAGCATGCGGTTGACGCTGAAATGCCGGCCGATGTCGCGCAGGAAGGGGATGTATTTCAGCTCCGCCAGCCATTCGTCGTTGTTGAGCATCAGCGCGCCGGTGGGGCCGTCATTGTAATCGACATAGGCCGCGAATACGCTCTGGATGCCGTCGATGTTGGCCTGGATCTGGGCGTCGTCCAGCAGCGGGCGCTCGTCGGCGCGGAAGGAGGGATCGCCCACCTTGGTCGTGCCCCCGCCCATCAGCGTGATCGGCTTGTGCCCCGTCTTCTGCAGCCAGCGCAGCATCATGATCTGGATGAGAGAGCCGACATGCAGCGACCGCGCCGTGGCGTCGAAGCCGATATAGCCCGGCACCACGCCGGCCGACAGGGCCTCGTCGAGGCCCTGATAGTCGGTGCAGTCGGCCAGGAAGCCCCGCTCGATCATCACGGCCATGAAATCGGATCTGGGGTGGTAGGTCATATCGCTTGTCCCCGGGTGTTGCGCGCGGCATGTATAGGCATGGTTCGGGCGAAGGAAAAGAGCGGGTTGAAGACAGGCCGTGTTCTGGCCCTCGGGGCAATGTCGGGCACCTCGCTGGACGGGGTGGATGCGGCCGTGGTCGACACTGACGGCGAGCGGATATTCGGTTTCGGCGAGAGCGGATACCGGCCGTACAGCGAGGACGAGCGTGCCACCCTGCGGGCGGCGCTTGGCAAATGGCCGGGCGACGACGTGGCCGGGGCCAAGGACGTGGTTCAGGCCGCCCATGCCGAGCTGCTGGCCCGGTTCGGGGGCGTGCAACTCGTCGGGTTCCACGGGCAGACGCTGGCCCATGACCCCGGCGGGCGCGGCACTCACCAGCTGGGTGATGGCGCGGCGCTGTCCGCCACGCTCGGCCTGCCGGTCGTGTGGGATTTCCGCAGCGCGGATGTCCGCCTGGGGGGCGAGGGCGCGCCGCTGGCGCCCTTTTTCCACTTTGCCTGCGCGCGCTGGATCGGGGCGCGGGCGCCGCTGGCGTTCCTCAATCTCGGGGGGGTGGGCAACCTGACATGGGTCGATCCCGGCAGGCAGCGGCCGGAAGAGGCAGGCGCGCTGCTGGCCTTCGATACCGGGCCGGCCAACGCGCCGCTCGACGATCTGCTGCAGGCCCGGCGCGGTGCGCCGTTCGACAGGGACGGGGCGCTGGCGCGACGGGGCCGCGTGAAAAACGGCGTGCTGGAACGGTTCCTGCAGCACCGATATTTCGCGCGGATGCCGCCCAAGTCGCTGGACCGGGATGCGTTCGCCGCCATGGCCGCGCTCGTGGCGGACCTTCCGGACGCGGACGCCGCCGCCACGCTGACCGGGATGAGCGCCGCGGCTGTGATGCGCGGTATGGAGCACTGCCCGAGGCCGCCCGAGCGGCTGCTGGTTACGGGTGGCGGGCGGCACAACCCGGTGCTAATGGACATGTTGCGCGTGGCGCTGGACTGCCCGGTTGCGCCGGTCGAAACGGCGGGGCTGGACGGCGACATGCTGGAGGCGCAGGCGTTTGCCCATCTCGCCGTGCGGGTGGCGCGGGGGCTGCCGACCTCCTGCCCCGGCACGACCGGCGTGCGCGCGGCAGTCAGCGGCGGCACGGTGAGCCGTCCCCAGGAGGTGAGATGAACTACGAGCTGGACGAGGGTGCGGGGGCCGGGCTGCGGCTGGGGCTGATCGTGTTGAGCACGGACGAGACGCTGGAATACGAGGCGCGCGTGGCGCTGGCCGGGCGAGAGGCCAACCTGCTGCACACGCGCATCCCCGCGCAGGCCGACGTGACGACGGAGTCGCTGGCGACGATGGCGGCCCGGATGACCGAGTCCGCGGCGCTGTTGCCGCAGGGGCTGGACGCTGTGGCCTACGGCTGCACCTCGGGGGCGACGGTGATCGGGCCGGAGCGTGTCGGCGCGCTGATCCGGCAGGCACATCCGGGCGTGCCCACCACCGACCCCATGAGCGCGGTGATCGCGGCGTTGCGCGACCTGGGCGCGCGGCGGATCGCCATGGTCACGCCATATCTCGAAGAGGTCACGCGCCCGATGCGCGCCCATCTTTCGGCCCACGGCATAGAAACCGTGCGCGCGCTGAACTTCGGTGAACGGACCGACCGGACGGTTGCCCGCATCGCCGAACGCAGCACGCGGGACGCGATCCTCGAGGCCGGTTCCGGCGGCGGTGTCGACGCGGTGTTCACCAGCTGCACCAACCTGCGCAGTTTCGGCGTCATCGAGGACACCGAGGCACGCCTCGGCCTGCCCGTCATCAGCTCGAACTCGGCATTGCTGTGGCATCTCGTCGGCCTGTCCGGGCAGGACGGCACCGGGTGGGGGCCGGGGCAGCTTTTCCAGCGGGCCGCGGCATGAGCATCGGGGGATGAGCGCCGTTCCCTATCGCGGGGAACTGGACGGCGTTCGTGCCATTGCCGTGCTCAGCGTGGTGCTGTTCCATGTCGGGTATCCCGACATGAAGGGCGGCTATGTGGGCGTCGACGTGTTCTTCGTGCTGTCGGGATACCTGATTTGCGGGCAGACCTACATGCGGCTGGAGCGCGGCGATTACTCGGTGACCGAGTTCTTCGCCCGGCGGATCCGGCGGCTGTCGACGGCCTACTTCCTGTGTTTTCTCGTCACCGCGCTGGTGGCGAATGCCTATTTCCTGAGATCGGAAATGCAGGTCGTTGCGGACGGGTTCCTCGGCTCCGTTACTTTCACGAACAATTTCAACCTGATGTCCTCGGCCGGGTATTTCGCCGCGCCGGCGCATGAAAACCCGTTCCTGCACACCTGGTCGCTGTCGATCGAAGAGCAGTTCTACATCGTCCTGCCGATGCTCATCCTGCTCACGCGGCGCAGCCGGGGGGCCTTCGCGGGCTTGCTGGCGGCGCTTTTCGCGGTGTCGCTGGCGCTGACGTTATTCTCGGGGGAGCTCATCCACGACCGCGAGGCGCGCTTTTTCTCTTCCGCGTTCCGGGTGTGGGAACTGGCGGCGGGCGGGCTGATCTTCGTGCTGGCCCATCACCGCCTTCTGCCCCCTAGATTGCCGCTGGCGCCGCTGGCGGGTCTGGCACTGGTCGTGGCGCCGGTCAAGCTGCTGGATTCGGGCGTGCCGTATCCCGGATGGGCCACGCTTTTGCCGGTGGCCGGTACCGTCCTGCTGATCGCCTTTGCCGCGCCGGGACACAGCCCTGTTGCCCGGTGGCTGGCCAGCCGACCCTTGGTCTATGTCGGCCGCATCTCCTACGGCACCTACCTGTGGCACTGGCCGCTCGTCGTCGGGGCGTTCTATTACGGGCTGCACATGACGGATGTTGTCCGCGGCGTGCTGGTGCTGGCGTCGCTGGGGCTGGGGGCGCTGTCCTATCACCTTGTCGAGACCCCGGTGCGGCGGATGCCGGTCACGGCGGGCAAGGGGCGCCTTTACGGTGTTTTTGCGGGGCAGTGCGTGGTCATGCTTGCGGTGGCGGCCTATCTCGTTGCCCAGCCGGGCCGGGCGGAGGATGGACAGAGCGCGCGCCTCGAGGCCGTCAAGGCCGAGGTCATGAATGTGCATGACCGATGGAACGCGTGCTGGGGCCAGACGGAGCCGGGCGCGTTCTGCCGTGTGGGCGAGGCGGGTGCGGCGGCCCGTTTCATCGTTTGGGGCGACAGCATGGCAAACAGCGCCGTGGGCGCATTCGACGCGTGGGCGCGCAGGCGCGGCGTCGCCGGCATGATCGCCACGGAAGCGGCCTGCGCCCCGCTCGCGGGGGTCGCGATGAACGCGGCGTGCCTCGACACCAACTCAGAGATCCTGGCCTACCTGGACACGGCGCCGTCGATGGAGGTGATCCTGATGGCGCGCTGGTCGTTCTATGCAGAGGGATACGGGCATTACGGCGACACGCCCGGCCGGATGACCCTGCTTGGGGCCGACGGCCACCCGGTGAAGGACACTTTCGCCGCCTTCGCAAACGGGCTGGACCGTGTGCTCGAAAGGCTGGGCGCCCGGCATCGCGTTACCGTCATAAACCAGTTTCCCGTTTACGGTTTCTCGGTGCCCAAGGCGATGTTGCGCGATCTGCGGTTCGGGACGGGGGCGCGCGTGCAGACGCGGGCGGCGTTCGATGCACGCAATGGCCGCACGATTGCCGCGGTGCGCGCGGCGGCCGAACGGCACGGCGCGCGGCACATTGCACCGCACCGCGTGTTCTGTGATGACACCCGGTGTGATTTTCAGATGGACGGTCGGCCTCTTTTCGTCGATCACGTGCATCTCAGCCGGTGGGGGAACGCCGTGCTCGGACGGCTGTTGCCCGGCGTGGACATTCGGGAGAGAGACCAGTGACCAGAAAAGATGACAAGCCCGCAACGATTGCCGCACACGCGGCGGGGGCCGCGGGCCGTGATGGCGGTGTCGTGCCGGGGGTGGAGGTCTCGACCACATTCGCGCGCGATGCGTCCTATGCGCTGACGGCGCCGGCCAGTTACGGCCGCGATCACAACGCCACCGTGGCCGAGGCGGAGGCCGTGTTGCAGGCTCTGGAAGGGGCGGCGGCGACGCGGCTGTTTCCCTCGGGGATGGCGGCGGCGGCGGCGCTGTTTCGTACCTTGCCGCCGGGCGCCCGCGCGGTGGTGCAGTCGGGGATCTACTATGGCGTCACCGCCTTTGCCCGGGATCATTGCAGCCGTCACGGCATCGCCCTGGAGGAGGTGGACGCGGCCGATCCGGCGGCGATTGCCGCGGCGCTGGACAGGCCGGTGGACCTCGTCTGGATCGAGGTGCCCTCGAACCCGTGGCTGAAGGTGGCCGATATCGCGGCAGTGGCAGAGCGTGCCCACGCCGCCGGCGCGCTGCTTGCGGTTGACGGCACGGCCGCGACGCCGGTTCTGACCCGCGCGCTCGAGCTTGGCGCGGATTTCTCGATGCATTCCGCGACCAAGGCGATCAACGGGCATACCGACGTGGTGGCCGGGGTGCTGTCCTGCCGGGACGCCGACGGCGCCGCGTGGCAGGCGGTCTGCGCGGACAGGCATGATGCCGGCGCCCTGCTCGGACCGTTCGAGGCTTGGCTGCTGATGCGCGGCATGCGGACGCTGCCTCTCAGGATGGAGCGGATGTGCGCCAATGCCAGCAGGCTAGCGGAATGGCTCGACGCACATCCGGGCATCGAAAAGGTGCTTTATCCGGGGCTGCCCGGGCACCCCGGGCACGCGCTGGCCAAGCGGCAGATGTGCGGCGCCGCCGGCTACCTGATGTCGGTGCTGGTGCGGGGGGACGCGCTGGCCGTGGCCGGGCGGCTGCGGCTGTTCCAGCGCGCGACTTCGCTGGGCGGCGTTGAAAGCCTGGTGGAACACCGCGCGACGATCGAACCGCAATCGGGCATCCCGGACAACCTGTTGCGTCTTTCGGTGGGTATCGAGGACATCGACGATTTGATCGGTGACCTGGAGACCGCGCTGAGGGGCTGAGAAAATTCGCGAATTTTCTAGACCGAGATTTTTCTGCGAAAAATCTCGGTCGGTCAGTGCCCCATGATCATGCCTTCCAGCGCGTCTTTTTCCATGGCCAGTTCCTGCAGGCGGGCCTTGACCACGTCGCCGATGGTCACGATGCCCACCAGCTTGCCGTCCTCGACGACCGGCATGTGGCGGAAACGCCCGTCGGTCATGCGGCCGAGCACGCTGTCGGAACTGTCCTGCGTCGTGCAGGACACGGGGTTGCGGGTCATCATGTCGTCGACGGCTTCCTGAAGACATGCGCTGCCGCGCACCGCCAAGCCGCGCACGATGTCGCGCTCCGACAGGATCCCCTCGGCGGTGGTGCCGTCGCCGGAAACGACGAGACCACCGATCCGGCGCTCGGCCAGTATCTGGGCGGCGTCCGCGATCTTGGTGCCGGGCGGCACCGTCACCACGCCGTCATCGCCCTTGGATTTCAGGATCTGCTGCACCAGCATGACCGGCCCCTCCCGCCGAATTTTCCGATTATTCAAGGGTCTGTCATATTCACATTCCTGTCAAGCCTCGGCCTCGAGCCGGGTCACCTCGGCGCGCAGACCGTCGCAGACCTGCCGGGCGAACCGGTTGAGCCGGTCCAGCCGGCGATCGTCGGCATGGCGCACGAGGTAGAAGCTGCGCCTCAGCGCCGCCGCGCCCGGCAGCACCTTGCGGAGCCCGGGAAAGAAGGGCAGGGCGAAATCGTGGATGACGCCGACGCCGGTGCCCTGCCGGATGAGGTTCATCTGTACCGAGACGGAATTGGAGGCCAGGTCGACGCGCGCCAGCCCCGCCTCGCCAAGGTAATCGAGTTCCTTGTCGAAGATCATGTCCTGGATGTAGCCGATGATGCGATGCTCGTTGAGGTCCGACAGTTGCCGGATGGGCGGGGCCCGGTCGAGGTACGCCTGCGCCGCGGCGAGATGCAGGCGGTAGTCGGTGATCTTCTGCACGGTCAGCCGGCCGGCGGTCGGCGGGCTGACAGCCACCACCATGTCCGCTTCGCGCCGGGTCAGGTTGAACACGCGGGGCAGGGCGACGATCTGGATCTCCAGCCCGGGGTTGTCGCGTCCGATCCGGCCGCAGACCTGGGGCAACAGGAAATTCGCCGCCCCGTCGGGCGCGCCGATGCGGATCTGGCCCGTGATCCCGGCGGCCTGCCCGGCCATGTCGTCGGCGGCGTCCTCCATCGCCTGCTCGGCCCGCACGGCATGCGTCATCAGCCGTTGCCCGGCATCCGTCAGCGCGTAGCCAGTGGGCGTCTTGGCGAACAGCGGCGTGCCATACCCTGATTCCAGCCGCGCCACGCGCCGGCCCACCGTGGCCGGGTCCAGCTTGAGCTGCCGGCCGGCGCGCGACAGGCTTTCCGACCGGGCGACGGCCAGGAATACCCTCAGATCATCCCAGTGAACGGCCATGAACGCCTTTGCATTTATGCAATACTCATTTGGGGTATTGCCTCTTTTCTACCTATTTTTGCAACAGTAACCTGCAGGTGAAGCTGAAGGAGGAGAGGCATGAAGGAACTGACTCACTACATCGGCGGCAAGCACGTGAAAGGCACGTCCGGCCGCTTTTCGGACGTGTTCAACCCGGCCACGGGCGAGGTGCAGGCGAAATGCCCGCTGGCCTCGGCCGACGAGTTCGCCATGGCCGTCGAGGTGGCAGCCGAGGCGCAACCGGCGTGGGGGGCCACCAACCCGCAGCGGCGGGCCCGCGTGATGATGGAGTTCGTGCGGCTGCTCAACCGCGACATGGACAAGCTGGCCGAGGCGCTTTCGGCGGAACACGGCAAGACCTTTCCCGACGCCAAGGGCGATGTGCAGCGTGGCCTGGAAGTGGTGGAATACTGCATCGGGGCGCCGCAACTGCTGAAGGGAGAGTTCACCGACAGCGCGGGGCCGGGCATCGACATGTACTCGATGAAGCAGCCCCTTGGCGTGACCGGCGGAATCACGCCCTTCAACTTCCCGGCCATGATCCCGATGTGGATGTTCGCCCCGGCGCTGGCCTGCGGCAACGCCTTCATCCTCAAGCCGTCCGAACGCGACCCTTCCGTACCGCTGATGCTGGCGGAATTGATGGAGGAGGCCGGGCTGCCCAAGGGGCTGCTGCAGGTCGTCAACGGCGACAAGGAGGCGGTCGACGCGATGCTCGACCACGACGCGATCCAGTCCATCGGCTTCGTGGGGTCCACCCCGATCGCGGAATACATCTATGGCCGCGGCTGTTCCAACGGCAAGCGCGTTCAGTGCTTCGGCGGGGCCAAGAACCACATGATCGTCATGCCCGATGCCGACATGGACCAGGCCGCGGATGCGCTCATCGGCTCGGGCTATGGCGCGGCGGGCGAGCGCTGCATGGCGATCTCGGTCGCCGTGCCGGTCGGGGACGAGACTGCCGACAAGCTGGTGGAGAAACTCGTGCCCCGCATCGAGAAGCTCAAGGTTGGCCCCTACACCGCCGGGGATGACGTGGATTACGGGCCGCTGGTGACGGCCGAGGCCAAGGAGCGCGTTCTGGGACTCGTCAACTCCGGCGTGGAGCAGGGGGCGGAGCTGGTGGTGGACGGCCGCGACTTCCAGCTGCAGGGCTACGAGAACGGCTTCTTCGTCGGGCCGCACCTGTTCGACCGGGTGACGCCCGACATGGATATCTACAAGCAGGAGATCTTCGGCCCCGTCCTGTCCACGGTGCGCGCGGGCTCCTACGAGGAGGCGCTCAGCCTCGCCATGGACCACGAGATGGGCAACGGCACGGCGATCTTCACCCGCGACGGGGATGCGGCGCGCGATTTCGCCAACCGGATCAACATCGGCATGGTGGGTGTCAACGTGCCCATCCCGGTGCCGCTGGCCTACCACACCTTCGGCGGCTGGAAGAAGTCGATGTTCGGCGATCTCAACCAGCACGGGCCCGACGCCTTCAAGTTCTACACGCGGACCAAGACGGTGACCTCGCGCTGGCCCTCGGGTCTGAAGGAGGGCGGCGAGTTCCACTTCAAGGCCATGGACTGACCGGCGCCAGGGGCGCTGCCCCTCTTGCCCCGGGGCGCGCCCGGGGCAATTCACCCCGGGATATTTCGGGCCAGAAGACAGGCCGGGACCGGGCCGGTGCCACCTTTGGGCTTGGCATCGGCCGCCGGTGGCGTTTTCATGGGACCGAACGCGCGCGGGGGAGGGCGCCATGGCCATCGCGGAACCTGAGTTCACCATCGGGGTGGAGGAGGAGTACCTCCTGGTCGACCGCGAGACGCTCGACCTTGCCGAGGCGCCGCCGGACCTGATGGCGGCCTGCCAGGACGAGTTCAAGGGGCAGGTGGCGCCGGAGTTCCTCAAGTGCCAGATCGAGATCGGGACCAAGCCATGTGCCAGCGTGGCAGAGGCCCGCGAGGAGCTCAGGCGGCTGCGCGCGGGCGTGTCGCGGCATGCGGGGCGCTTCAACCTTGCCCCGATCGCGGCGTCCTGTCACCCGTTTTCCGACTGGCGCGAGCAGCACCATACCGACAAGGAGCGCTACAACGTGCTGCACGACGACCTTGCCGGCGTGGTGCGGCGGATGCTGATCTGCGGGATGCACGTGCATGTGGGCATAGATGACCCTGACCGGCGCATCGACCTGATGAACCAGCTGAGCTATTTCCTGCCGCACCTGCTGGCGCTGTCGACCTCCTCGCCGTTCTGGCAGGGGCGTGACACCGGGCTCGACAGCTACCGGCTGACGGTCTTCGACAATCTGCCGCGGACGGGGCTGCCCCCCCGCATGGCAAGTTTCGGCGAGTTCGAGCGGTCGGTGGGCGCGCTGACCGATCTGGGCGTGATCGAGGACGCCAGCAAGATCTGGTGGGATCTGCGCCCCTCGTCCCGCTTTCCCACGATCGAGTCGCGCATCTGCGACGTTCAGCCCCGGCTGGAGCACACGCTGACGCTGGCGGCGCTTACCCAGGCGCTGACGCGGATGCTGTGGCGGCTGGCCACGAAGAACCAGCGCTGGCGCATCTACGACTCCTTCCTCGTGGCCGAGAACCGCTGGCGGGCGCAGCGTTACGGCATCCGCAAGGGGCTGATCGATCTGGGCCGCGGCGAGATCGTCCCGATGGCGGAGCTGGTGGAAGAGATCCTCGAGCTGGTGCAGGAGGACGCCGCGGCGTTCGGGGCGCTCAGCGAGGCAGGCGCCGCGCTGGAGATCGTCCGGCACGGCACCAGTGCCAGCCGGCAAAGGCGCACCTATATCGAGGCGCTCGAGGCGGGATACGACCGCGCACATGCGCTGCGGGCCGTTGTCAGCCACCTCATCGAGGAGTTCCATGCCGATCTGTGAGCCGGGCAATTCGCGCTTGCATTCCGCGATCCGGTATTGTTGCGTGCGCGCGCAGACGCGCCCCCCGTGACACCCAAGGAGCCGCCCCATGCGCATAGGCCTGTATCCCGGCACGTTCGATCCCATCACGCTCGGCCACATCGATATCATCCGCCGGGCGGCGCTGCTGGTGGACAGGCTCGTGATCGGTGTGGCGATCAACCGTGACAAGGGGCCGATGTTCACGCTGGAGGAACGCGTCCAGATGATCGAGGCCGAGGCCGCGAAGCTGACCGAGGAGACCGGCACCGAGATCGTCGCGCACCCGTTCGAGAACCTGCTCATCGACTGTGCGCACGACGTCGGCGCACGGATCATCATCCGCGGCCTGCGCGCCGTCACCGATTTCGAGTACGAATTCCAGATGGTCGGCATGAACCGGGCGCTGGATTCGTCGGTCGAAACGGTGTTCCTGATGGCGGACGCCAACCACCAGGCGATCGCGTCCAAGCTGGTCAAGGAGATTGCCCGCCTCGACGGCGATGTGAGCGGGTTCGTCACGCCTGCGGTGAAAAGCGCCCTGATGGGAAAGCTGGCACGCGGTTGACAGGGCGCCGGCCGGTCAGCGCCAGAAAGACAGCCATTCGATAAGGTCGAACAGCCGCCGCGCGAGAAACAGCGTGTTGGACCACTCGTAAACCAGCCAATCTATTCCGAGGCCGATAAGGATCAGCACACCGAGGGCGAGGGCGGTCTGGTTGGTCATTGCGTGGCACCGTGGGCGCAGGATACCGGCGGTATGCCCCAGCCACGAAGCGCGTGCAATAGCGGTGACGGGGCGCGGGACGCAGGGCGCCCGCGCCACACCGCGGGCCTCAACCGATGCGGCCCATTTCCACCGCCACGTCGGCCATGCGGCACGAAAAGCCCCATTCGTTGTCGTACCATGCCAGCACGCGCACCAGCCGGCCGCCGGTGACCTTGGTCTGGTCCGGCGCGAAGATGGAGCTTTCGTCCGTGTGGTTGAAATCGACGCTGACCTTCGGCTCGGGGTCGTAGGCCAGCACGCCCTGCATTGGGCCCGCGGCGGCCTCGGCCACGACCTCGTTCACCTCGGTCTCTGTCACGTCGCGCTTGGCGATGAAGGTGAGGTCGACGGCCGACACGTTCGGCGTTGGCACGCGGATGGCCGAGCCGTCGAGCCGCCCCTTGAGATCGGGCAGCACCTCGCCGAGCGCCTTGGCCGCGCCGGTCGAGGTGGGGATCATCGACATCGCCGCGGCGCGGGCACGGTAGAGATCCTTGTGGCGGCGGTCGAGCGTCGGCTGGTCGCCGGTATAGGCGTGGATCGTGGTCATGATGCCGGACTCGATACCGATGCCCTCGTGCAGCACCTTGGCCAGAGGGGCGAGGCAGTTGGTGGTGCACGAGCCGTTCGAGATCATCCGCTCGCTGCCCTGCAGAGCGTCGTGGTTCACGCCGTAGACCACCGTGCGGTCGACGTTCTTGCCCGGCGCCGAGAGCAGAACCTTGCCAGCCCCGCGGTCGAGATGGGCCTTGGCCTTTTCCCCGTCGTTGAACTTGCCGGTGCATTCGAGCACCACGTCGACGCCCGACCAGTCGAGCTCTTCCATGTCGTAGGTGGAAAACATCTGCATCGGGCCGCGGCCGAGGTCCATGGTGCCCTCGCCGAGCGTGATCTCGTTGGGAAAGCGGCCATGCACGCTGTCATACTTGATCAGGTGCGCGGCGGTTTCCAGCGGACCGGTGGCGTTCACCTTGACGACCTTGATGTCGTTGCGGGTTGAGGTGGCGATATGGGCCAGCGTGCACCGGCCGATCCGGCCGAAGCCATTGATGCCGACGGTGATGGTCATGGACAAATCTCCCGAACTCTCGCGTTGCGCGCCGTATAGACGGGCGGCGGCGACGCCGAAAGCGGAAAAGCGACGCGGAACAGGATGATAGCGTTACCGTTATCGCAAAACCTTGCCGCGCCAACCGCGCGCGCGGGGGATTTCCGGGCTTGATCCGCGCCGTCCCGCGGGCGAAGACTGCGGCCAGCGGCGCGGGGCCGCGACATGCAGGGCGGGAGAGACGCGCATGAGCGGATTGCTGGCATTGCTCGACGACGTGGCCGCCATCGCGAAGGTCGCGGCGACGAGCGTCGACGACATCGCGGCGGCGGCGGGCAAGGCGGGCACCAAGACCGCCGGCGTCATCATCGACGACGCGGCGGTGACGCCGCGCTACGTGCACGGTTTCGCACCGGCCCGCGAGCTGCCGATCATCTGGCGCATCGCGCGCGGATCGGTATTCAACAAGCTGGTGATCCTTCTGCCGCTCGCGATGCTGCTGGCGAATTTCGCGCCGTGGATGATCACGCCGCTGCTGATGCTGGGCGGGTGCTACCTGTGTTTCGAGGGGGCCGAGAAGGTTTTCCACGCCCTGTTCCCTCACGCCGACAAGCACGTGGAAAAGGACATGTCGGTCAAGGATCCGGGCCATCTTGAGGAAGAGAAGGTGCGCGGCGCGATCAAGACGGACTTCATTCTCTCGGCCGAGATCATGACCATCGCGCTGGCGGCGATCGAGGCGCCGAACGCCTGGATGCAGGGGGCCACGCTGGCAGCCGTCGGCCTGATGGTGACAGCGGCGGTTTATGGCTCCGTCGGGGTGATCGTGAAGATGGACGATGTCGGTCTTTACCTTGCGCGCAATGCGCGCAGCGCGGCGGGGCAGGGTTTTGGCCGGGGGCTGGTCAAGTTCATGCCGGTTCTGCTGAAGATGCTGTCGATCGTCGGCACGGCGGCGATGCTGTGGGTGGGCGGATCGATCCTCCTGCACGGCTTTCACGAATACCATATCGCCGAGCCGGGCCACACGATCCACACCCTCGCCGGGGCTGCAGCCGATGCCGTCCCCGGGGCGGCCGGCGCGGTGGAATGGGCGGTGACGGCGGCGCTGGACGGGGTGTTCGGGCTGCTGGCGGGGCTGCTGCTGATCCCGGTGGTCACGCGCGCCGTGGGGCCGCTGATCGCCGTGGTGACGGGGAAAACCGGATGAGCCTGAGCGCCCCGGCCGCGCTCATCAAGCCCGGCAGGGCTTTCTTCGCGAAGAAGGCCGCAAGGCCTGATGAGCCGCCCCGCGTTCAGCCCTCTGGCCCGTCCATCTCCTGCCACGCGGCCAGCACGGCGCGGCGCACCGCGTCGGGCTGGCGGTCCACCGCGCCGGCAAGCCCGCGCAGCTGGCGGCGCAGGCCGTGCACCTGGTCCAGCAGCGACAGAACGACCGGCATGGCATCCGCGGGCAACGACACCTCCTCGCGCAGGTCGCAGACAAGCCGCACGCGCGCCACGTCCAGCTCGTCGAACACTGGGCCGTGCGCACCCTGTGCGGGCCGGACCCAGCCCTCGGCGACCCAGTCGCGGAGCTCCTCCAGCCGCACCCGGCGGACGGTCTCGACGACCTCGACCTCGGTCAACCTCATCTCATCCTCCCAGCTTGGCGCGCGGGTCGTGCCGCACATGCGCCCGCCAGCGCTTGGCAATTTCCTCCATCTCGTCGTCCACGGTTTCGGGCAGGACGATCCTGAGGCGCACGTGCTGGTCGCCGGCCGCGCCCTTGGGCGGCCTGATCCCCTTGCCCTTGAGCCGCAGCCGCCGGCCCGATGACGCGCCCCTTGGCACGGTCATGGTGACCCGGCCGGTGATGGTGGGCACCTCGACCTTGCCGCCCAGAACGGCCTCGTCGAAGGTGATGGGCAGCTCGACCTCGATGTCGTTCCCGTCGCGCGTGAAGAGCGGGTGGGGCCGGACCCCGATCTCGACCAGCGCGTCGCCCGGCGGCCCCCCACCCATGCCGGGCTGACCCTTTCCACGCAGGCGGAGCGTCTGCCCCTCCCGCACGCCGGCGGGAATGGTCAGCTCGATGGTGTTCCCGTCGGGCAACGGGA
This sequence comes from Roseovarius salis, assembly GCF_044472985.1. Taxonomy (NCBI): domain Bacteria; kingdom Pseudomonadati; phylum Pseudomonadota; class Alphaproteobacteria; order Rhodobacterales; family Roseobacteraceae; genus Roseovarius; species Roseovarius salis. Next base: position 17,764 of record NZ_JBISDG010000035.1, read on the forward strand.
GGGTCCGCTTGGCACCACGGGCGGCGTCGAGGAAATCGACGTCGAGATGATAGCGCGCGTCGGCCCCCCGGGCCGTGAACTGCGCACCCCCGCCGGCCCGCCGCCCGCCGGCGGCTTCACCGAAACCGCCGAAACCGCCCCCGCCGCCGCGCGCCCGGCCGCCGAAAAGATCGGCGAAGATGTCGGAAACATCCTCGAAATCGCCGAAGCCCGAGGCGGATTGGTAGCGCCCCTGCGGATCGGCGCCGGCGTACTGGTGATAGTACTGGCGTTCGGGCCGCTCCTGTCCCGAGGCGTCGATCTCGCCCGCGTCGAAGCGGCGGCGCTTTTCCGCGTCACCGATGATGTCGTAGGCGGCACCGACCTTCTTGAACTCGTCCTGCTTGGCCTTGTCGCCCGGGTGCAGGTCGGGGTGCAGCGCCTTGGCCTTCTTGCGATAGGCCTTCTTGATCTCGTCCTGGCTGGCGTCCTTCGACACGCCCAGAACCTTGTAGGGATCGTCACTCATGCACGGCCTCCGTCACAGGCGTGGCCCCCGCCACGCCGCGTCCGCCCCCGAGATAGGCATGGCGGCCGTGGATATCAAAGGGTGATGCCCCCGGTGGGTGGGCAAGGCCGGGGTCGGTCAGCCGAGGAGCCGGCGGACCTCGGCCTCGACCGCCTCGGCCGTGATCCCGAACTTCTCGAACAGCACGTCCGCCGGGGCCGAGGCGCCGAAGCCGTCCATGCCGACGAAGCCGGCCTTGTTGGCGCGCCCGCGTTCGCCGCAAAGCCAGCGGTCCCAGCCCTGCCGCACGGCCGCCTCGACACCCACGCGCACCGGCCCGGCGGGCAGCACGCGCTTGCGATAGCTCTCGTCCTGTTGTTCGAACAGCTCCCAGCACGGCATCGAGACGACGCGCGTGCCAATCCCGGCATCCTCCAGCCGGGCGCGCGCGGCCATCGCCACCTGCACCTCCGAGCCGGTCGCCATCAGGATGACCTGACGCTTGGCACCGGCCTCGGCCAGCACGTAGGCGCCCCGCGCGGTGAGGTTGCTGGTCTTGTGCTCGGTGCGCAGTGTCGGCACGCCCTGCCGCGTCAGCGACAGCACCGACGGCGTATCGCTCGATTGCAGCGCCAGTTCCCACGCCTCGGCGGTTTCCACGGTGTCGCAGGGACGGAATACCATGGTGTTGGGCGTGGCGCGGCTGATGGCAAGATGCTCGACCGGCTGGTGGGTCGGGCCGTCCTCGCCCAGCCCGATGCTGTCGTGGGTCATGACGAAGACGGTCGGCATCTTCATGAGCGCGGCAAGCCGCATCGCGGGGCGGGCGTAGTCGGTGAAGCACATGAAGGTGCCGCCATAGGGCCGCACCCCGCCATGCAGGGCCATGCCGTTCATCGCCGCGGCCATGCCGTGTTCGCGGATGCCGTAATGGATGTAGCGGCCCTTGCGGTTGCCGGTGTCGAACACGCCCATGTCCGCCGTGCGCGTGTTGTTGGACCCCGACAGGTCGGCCGAGCCGCCGATCGTCTCGGGCATGACCGGGTTGATCACCTCGAGCACCATCTCGCTCGACTTGCGGGTGGCGACCTTTGGCGCCTCGGCGCTGACCTGCTTCTTCAGCGCCTTGATGCGCGCGGACAGCTTGCGCGGCGGTGTCCCGCCCATGACGCGGGCGAACTCCGCCTGCCGGCGCTCCGAAGCGTCCGCAAGACGCGCCTGCCATTGCGTGCGGGCCTCGGCGCCACGGCGGCCGATTTCTTCCCATGCGGACTTGATCTCGGCTGGCACCTCGAACGGGTCGCCGGGCCAGCCATAGGCCTCCTTGGCCGCGCGCAGCTGGTCCGGATCGGTCAGTGCGCCATGGGCCTTGGCCGTGTCCTGCGCCGCGTGACCCAGGCCGATATGCGTCTTGCAGGCGATCATGCTGGGCTTGCGCGAGGCCTTCGCGCGCGTCAGGGCGGCATCGATGGCGTCGGGGTCGTGGCCGTCGATCTCGATTACCTCCCAGCCCGAGGCGCGGAACCGGCGCACCTGGTCGGTGCGGTCCGCCAGCGAGACCTCGCCGTCGATGGTGATGTTATTGTTGTCCCACAAGACGATCAGCTTGCCGAGCTGCTGGCGGCCGGCCAGCGCGATCGCCTCCTGGCTGACGCCTTCCATCAGGCAGCCATCGCCGGCGATCACGTAGGTGTGGTGATCAACCAGCTTGCGGCCGAAGCGGGCGCGCAGCGACTCCTCGGCGATGGCGAACCCGACCGAGTTGGCCAGCCCCTGGCCGAGCGGGCCGGTGGTGGTCTCGATCCCGGGGTGGAGGAAATTTTCGGGGTGACCAGCCGTGATCGCGCCCCATTGGCGGAAGTCGCGGATCTGATCCAGCGTCATGCCCTCGTACCCGGTGAGGTAGAGAAGGGAGTAGAGCAGCATCGAGCCGTGGCCGGCCGACAGGATGAACCGGTCTCGGTCGGGCCAGTCCGGCGCGGCGGCATCGAATTTGAGGTGTCTCCCGAACAGGACCGTTGCCACGTCGGCCATGCCCATCGGCATGCCGGAATGGCCAGAATTCGCGGCGTGGACGGCATCCAGCGCCAGCGCGCGGATGGCCGCGGCCTTGGTCCAGTGGTCGGGATGGGCGGAGCGGAGGGCAGCGATATCCACGGAAGAAGCGTCCTTGATGTGTCAGCGGTCTGCGCGGCTGCATACCAGCCCCGCCCCAAAGATCAAGCGGCGCGGACGCCTCAAACGAGGGGGGCGAACTTTATCAAGGGATTTTGTAGAGTTGGGGCGAAACGCCCTGCCGCCGATTCGCGGACGGGGCCGCGGACCAAGAACTGAAGGTAGGGACATGAGCGATATCGAAGAGCTTCAGACCCGTATCGCCGGCGCGCTCGACCGGATCGCGCGGGGCCTCGACCGGCGCGCGGAAAGTGCGGCCGCGCAACCCGCGCAACCCGCGGAGCCGGACGAGGCGTCCAGGACGGCAGAGGCGCCCGCCGGCGACACGGCGGCAGACGCGGAAGAAGTGGCAAGGCTGCGGCAGGCGCTGGAAGACGAGCAGCTGGCCGTCGAGCAGTGGAAGGAACGCAACAAGCAACTCAAGGTTCAGCGTGACAAGTTCAAGGCCGAGATAGAGGCCGAACAGGGCCGCGTTTCCGATTCCATGGGCAGGCTGGATTCCGAATTGCAGGCGTTGCGCAAGGCCAACGAGCAGCTGCGAGAGAACAATGCCCGCCTGCGCGAAGCCAACGAGTCCGGCCTCGCCGACGCCGAACTGGTCAATGCCAGCCTCAAGGCCGAGCTGGAGGCGCTGCGCGCCGCCTATGCGGCGGACCGGGCGGAAACGGAGACGGTGATGAACGAACTGAGCGCCGCGGTCACGGCCGCCGGCCCGCAGCAGAAGCAGGAGAACGCCTGATGCCCGAGGTGGAGATCGAGATAGGTGGCCGCAATTTCGAGGTGGCCTGCCAGGAGGGCGAAGAGCATTACCTGAAATCGGCCGCCAAGATGCTGGACGAGGAGGCGTCCGTCCTGACCGCCCAGATCGGCCGCATCCCCGAGGCGCGGATGCTGCTCATGGCCGGGCTGATGCTGGCCGACAAGACGGCCGGGCTGCAGGACAAGCTGCGCGAGGCCGAGGACAAGCTGGCCGAGAAGCAGGCCGAGCTGGAACAGGCCCGAAACGCGCCGCAACCCGCGCCCAAGACCGTCGAGGTGCCCGTCGTGCCCGGCGAGGTGACCGATGCCCTCGCAGAGCTGGCGGCGCGGGCGGAGTCGCTGGCCGATCAGGTCGAAGGGGGCGACGACGGCGCGGACAAGGCCCAGACCGAAAAGCCGGAGGCCTGAGGGCGCGCTATTGCATCCGCAGCGCCCCGTCGAGGCGGATGACCTCGCCGTTGAGATAGTCGCATTCGATGATGAACCGGGCCAGCGCGGCGTATTCGGACGGATCGCCAAGCCGCTTGGGGCACGTGACGTCCTGCGCCAGCGCGTCTGTCACGTCGTCGGGCAGGCCCTGCAGCATCGGGGTAAGGAAAGTCCCGGGCGCGATGGCCATGACCCGGATCCCCTGCCTTGCGAGATCGCGCGCCATCGGCAGCGAGAGCCCGACGATCCCGCCCTTCGAGGCGGCATAGGCGGCCTGGCCCTTCTGGCCATCGAATGCGGCGATGGACGCGGTGTTGACGATCACCCCGCGCAGCCCGTCGGCCGAGGGCTCGCGCTTGGCGATCTCGGCAGCGGCAAGGCGCGCGACGTTGAAGCTGCCCACGAGGTTGATGTCCACCGTCCGGCGGAAGCTGTCCAGCGCGTGCGGCCCGTCCCTGCCAAGGGTCTTTTCGCCGGTGGCGATCCCGGCGCAGTTGACCGCGCAACTCAGGCCGTCCATCGCGGCTGTCGCGGTGTCGATGGCGGACCGGACAGAGGTTTCGTCGGTCACGTCTGTCTCGGCAAAGGCGGCGCCGATCTCGTCGGCCACGGCCTTGCCGCGCGTGGCGTCGCGGTCGAGTATCGTGACGCGCGCGCCCTGCGCCCTGAGATGGCGCGCGGTGGCTTCCCCGAGGCCCGAGGCGCCCCCGGTGACGATTGCGGCTGTATCTTGGATGCGCATTGAGGGCCTCCCGTCAGGAAATGAACATTCGTTCAGATAACCCGCTGCGTGCAGACTTGTCAAAGCCCGCGCCGCGGCCAGCGGGCCGACACGACCAGCCCCAGTACCGTCAGCAGTATGCGGTATATGTGGTGCAGGGTGACGAAGGCGGGGTTGGCCTGCAGGCTGAGCGCGACCAGCGACATCTCGGTAACGCCACCGGGGGCAAAGCTGATGAGCAGGACGTCGAACGCCTCTCCGGTCAGGGGCACCAGCGCCGCGGCGAAACCGGCGGCAAGGGCCAGCATCCCCCCGACGGAGACGAGAGACAGCCCCGCGCCGTGCAGGATCAATCTGCGGGACAGGCCCGTGAAACGCATCCCGAGCGCCGTCCCGACCACGACCTGTGCCGCGTTCACGAGCCATTGCGGCATGTCGACATGCGCCACCCCGGTCAGCGACAGCACCGCCGCCGCGGCCATGGGCCCCGTGAGCTGGCGGGCCGGCAAACGCAGCAGGTGTCCCCCGAGGCCGCCGGCGGCACCGGCCGCCACGATCAGCGGCAGTTCGCTCCACGGCACGCTGCCCTGCGCAAGCGTCATCCCGCCCGCGCTGCCCACGGGCGCGCCCAGCCAGAGCGACAGGCCGAGCGGCAGGACGGTCACCACCACGATGATGCGCAGGAACTGCTGAAGAGTGAGCCGGGTGACATCCGCGCCTGCCGCCTCGCCCATGGCCAGCGACTCGAACAAGCCGCCGGGCGTGCTGGCATAAAAGGCCGTGACGCGATCATAGCCGCCCAGACGCCGGAACACCCATATATTGTAGGCAAGACAAAGCCCGACGAAGACGGATAGCGCGGCGAAGCTGGCGGCGAACCGGCCCGCCGCGGTGAAAAGCTCCGGTGTCACCTGCGCCCCGATCATCAATCCGATCACGGCGATGAACGTCACACGCAGGCGCTGTGGAAAGACGTAGCCATCCGGCAGATGCCGGGGCAGGACGGTCGCCACCGTGCCGGAGGCCAAGAGCGGCCCAAGGAGAAACGGCAGAGGCAGGCCGGCCAGTCGGGCCGCCCAGCCCGCGACCGCACCGAGCGCGACAAGGCAAAGCGTGACAGGCAAATGACGCATGTGCCCATCAAGCACCCCTGCGCATCCCGTGCAAGCCGCCGCCGTGGCAAAATGAAAAGGGGCCGCTGGCCGGCCCCTTTCCCGTTGCATCAAGACCGTTTGGCAAGGGCTTACATCGTCGCCGCTTCACGCGCCGATTGCAGCCACTTGTCGACCTTGTCGCTGTTTTCCTCGATCCACGTCTCGGCCTGCTTTTCGAGGTCCTCGGGGCTGTCCGCGCCCGCGTTCATCTCGGCGTTCTGCGCGAAGATGTCGTCGATCGGGATGCGGACATTCTCCAGCAGCGTGGCCGCCGCGGGGTTGTTGGCAAGAAACTCCGAGTTCGCGACGGGCCGGATGTCGTTGGCCGGCCAGCCAAGGTCACAGGGCTGTTGCCCCTGGCACCCCGCAAGGCCGTCGACGGTGGTCTCGTCGGCAAGGTTCTTCTGCCCTTCGGGCAGCTTGGTCTCCTTCATCTGCAGCCAGACGACGTCTTCGCCCGGTGTCAGCTCGCCCACGGTCCAGTTCGGCGTCCACGTGTAGAAGAAGATCGGCTGGCCGTTCTGGTAGCGGCCAAGCGCATCCGCCATGGAGGCCGAGTAGCCCGCCTTGATGGCGTTGAAGTCATCATCCCAGCCGAACGCGTCGAAATGGTGCGAGATGACAGTCTCGCAGCCCCAGCCCGGCGGGCAGGCGACGAGATCGGCCTTGCCGTCGCCATTGGCGTCGAACACCTTCTGGATATCGTCCTTGGTGAGGTCCGAGACATGGGTGATGTCGTGTTTTTCGGCCGTTTTCTTGTCGATCAGGTAACCTTGCAGCGCGCCACCCTTGGCGACGTAGCCGACCTTTTCCGCGCCTTGGGCGAACGTGTCCTCGTACGAGTTGTGCAGCGGGAACCAGCCGTTCACCCAAACGTCCATGTCGCCCTGTGCGACGGACTGGTAAAAGGGCGGGTTGTCCAGCGTGGTGATGCGCGAGACGTCATAGCCCAGCTTCTCGAACAGCTGGCTGTAGATCTCGGCCTGCCACCAGCCGGTATCCCAGCTGGCCCGGGCCATGTCGATCGACGTGCCTTCGCCGGGCATGCTGTGGTTGTCGGCCGTTGCGGCCATGGGCAGGGTCATCATGGCGGCGGTGGCCGCGCCGGTTGTCAGTTTCAGGATCGCTTTCGTACGTGTCATACTGAAAGTCCTCCTTTCTCTTGGGTTGAACCGCGGGGCGTGATACGCCCGGGCGCGGTATGGATGCGGCCGCTGCCGGCAGCGCGCGGCCGCGGAACGGTTGTCAGGACACGCTTTGCCCGCCTTCGGGCGAACTTGCCGGTGCCCTCGTCCTGAAGAACGACTTGAGCGTCTCCAGAAGACCCGGTGATTTCACGGAACTCTCGCTGCCAAGCGCCTGTGTGATCCGGTCAAGGATCATCGCCAGCAGCACGATGCCGAGCCCGCCCTCGGTGGCGGCACCCACGTCCAGCCGGCCCAGCCCGGTATAGACCGTCAGGCCAAGCCCGCCCGCGCCGATCAGCGCGGCGATGACCGCCATCGACAGGGCGAGCATCAATGTCTGGTTCAGCCCGGCCATGATGGTGCGCAACGCCAGCGGCAGCTGCACCTCCCACAACACCTGCCGGTGCGAGGAGCCAAAGGCATAGGCCGCCTCGATCAGGTCCTCGGGCACCGAGCGGATGCCGAGATTGGTCAGGCGCGTGATGGGTGGCAGCGCAAAGATGATGGTGGCAATGATGCCCGGCGTCATGCCGACGCCGAACAGCATGACGATCGGCACCAGATACACGAAGGGCGGGATCGTCTGCATGATGTCGAGCACGGGGCGCAGGCCGTTGGCGAAACGGTCGCTGCGGGCCGCGGCGATTCCGAGCGGCACCCCCACCACAGCGCAGAACAGCACCGCCGTGAGGATCATCGCCAGCGTCGTCATCGTCTGGGTCCACACGCCGATCAGGTCGATCCCCACGAAGCTCGCCAGCGTGAAGAGCGCCAGCCCCCTGCTGGCCACGGCCCACGCGATGAGCGCCACAACGACGGTGAACACCGGCATCGGGATCGCCTGAAGGGCGATGTCCAGCCCCTCGAGCACGGTCGCGATCGGCACCTGTACGGCCTGGAACACGCCGCGGAAGTTGGGGACCAGCCAGCCCTTGATCGCCGTTTCCACCCATACGTCGAGCGGGATTTCGAACAGGTCAGATGGTTGCCACATGATTGCCTCCGGTCAGGCTGAAAGGGCGGGGGCCCCGGCACTGTCGCCACGGGGCTGCGCCGCCTCGTTTCCAGCCGTGTTCTTGTCCTCGGCGAGCACGGAAAAGACCGCTTCGGGTCTTACCACGCCCAGCAGGGCACCACTGTCGTCGGTCACGCCGACGGGCAGGCCGGACGAACAGGCGCCGTATATCGTGTGGATATGCGTGTCGGGCCGTGCGGTTGGCGCGTCGTGCATCACCGCGTTCTCCAGCCCGTCGGCGCCGGCCAGCGCCCGGCGCGTGACGAGCCCGGCCAGCTTGCCGTTCTCGGTCACGTGCAGCGCATCCCTGCCAAGCGCATCGAGACGTTCGTGCAACGCCGTATGGTCGGTCGTCGCGAGATCGAGCGCCTCGGGCGGGTCCATCACGCTTTGCACGTCGTAAACGCGCGCGCGGTCGACATCCTGGGTAAAGGCCGCCACGTAGTCGTCGGCCGGGTTGCCGACGATCTCTTCGGCCGTACCCACCTGAACGAAGCGCCCCTCTTTCATGATCGCGATGCGGTCTCCCAGCGTCAGCGCCTCGTCGAGGTCGTGGGTGATGAAAACGATGGTTTTCTTCAGTTCGCGCTGCAACTCAAGCAGCTCGTTCTGCATGTCGCGGCGGATCAGCGGGTCGAGCGCCGAGAAGGGCTCGTCCATCAGCAGTATCTCGGGATCCACGGCCAGCCCGCGCGCCAGCCCCACGCGCTGTTGCATGCCCCCCGACAGGGCCGAGGGCTTGCGATCGGCCCATGCGGACAGGCCCACCTTTTCAAGCGCATCAAGCGCCCGGCGGCGCCGTTCGTCGGCTGGCACGTTCGCGATCTTGAGACCGTACTCGACGTTTTCGCGCACGCTCTTGTGCGGGAACAGGGCGAAATGCTGGAAAACCATGGCGATCTTTTCCAGCCGCAACCTGCGAAGTGTCTGCTCGTCCGCGTCGTGCAGCGGCTCGCCGGCGATGTGGATCTCGCCATCGCTCGTGTCGATGAGCCGGTTGAGCATCCTGACCAGGGTGGACTTGCCGGAGCCTGACAGCCCCATGACCACGAAAACCTCGCCCTCGTCGACCGAGAAATCGACAGAATGCACACCGATGGTCTGGCCGGTCTCGGACAGGACCTCGTCCTTGGTCTTGCCCTTGCGGATCATGTCCAGCGCCTGCCCGGGGTCATCCCCGAACACCTTGGACACGTTGCTTACCTTGATTTTTGTCGTCATGCGTCGCCTCCCGTTCCGTTGAGCAGGGGTAACGCCGGGATCGCCGTCGCGTTTCGCCCGAAATGGTCGCCTGCGAACCATTCGTCAACAGCGACACGGGAATTTCTTTTGCCACGGCGACGGCGCTGGCGTTGCGACGCGGTTCCCCGGACCCTGCCTTGACGGGCGTTAATGACGCCGCCCGCGGCGATGCCATCCTGATTGCGCGAACATGCAGACAAAGGAGTGCGCGACATGAAACGCTCGAGAGTCCCGGTGGCGGCCGTGCTGGCCGCGGCGCTGGCGGCGGGGGGCGGCCCGGCCTCTGCCCAGGGCCCGACGGAAGACCCCGAACGCCCCACGCCCGTCGTCATCAAGCCCGACGAGCAAGAGTTCGTGAATTCCTGCGCCTCCTGCCACGGCGAGGACGGCAAGGGCGCGGGTTTCCTGACGAGGGTGTTCCAGGGTATCGACCCCGGGGACCTGACGCGGTTGGCGGAACGCAACGGCGGAACGTTTCCGCTTGAGCAGGTGTTCTCGGTCATCGACGGGCGCACGGAAATCGCCGCACACGGCCCGCGCAAGATGCCGGTCTGGGGCACGCGCTACATGAACCGCGAGATGACCGAGTGGGGACCGGACGAACTGAACGAACTACGCGTCCGGCACCGCATCTACGCCCTTGTCCACTATCTCCAGTCGATCCAGGTGGTGCCGGGCGGTGAGTGACGCAGCGGTGGGCGCTCGTTGCGGGCATGTACCTGATATTCCGCCGCGCCGCCAATTCGGCCTTGAAACGGATGGCCGGACCGGGTTCTAGACAGGGCAGGGCGCACGCTGACCCCCTGTAGCGGAGACCGGATGATGGCAGACGGGGACGGAACGGCCTTTCATGCACTGCCTCCGGAAAAGGTGCTGGAGGCAATGGATGCCGGGCCTGACGGGCTGAGCACGCAGGAGGCGGAACGCCGCCTGCAGGCCCATGGTCCGAATCGTTTGCCCGCGCCGCCGCGCCGCGGCGCGGTGGTGCGGTTCCTCGCGCAGTTTCACAACGTTTTGATCTACGTTCTTATCCTTTCGGCGGGGATCACCGCGTCGCTCGGCCATTGGGTGGATACCGGCGTGATCGTGGCGGTGGTTATGGTCAACGCGGTGGTCGGCTTCATCCAAGAAGGGCGTGCCGAGCAGGCCATGGACGCCATCCGCCGCATGCTGGCGCCGCGGTCCGCGGTGCTGCGCGACGGTCGCCGGGTCAGCGTGGCCGCGGCCGAGCTGGTGCCGGGCGACATCGTTCTGATAGAGGCCGGCGACCGCGCCCCGGCCGATGTGCGTTTGACATCGGCGCATGGCCTGTCGGTGCAGGAGGCCATCCTGACAGGCGAGTCCGTGCCGGTGAGCAAGGCCATCGCGCCCGTGGCGGCGCAGGCCCCGCTCGGGGACCGCGGCCCGATGTTGTTTTCCGGCACGCTGGTGGTGGGCGGCACCGGGCGCGGCGTGGTCGTTGCGACGGGCAGCGATACCGAGATCGGCCAGATCAGCGGGATGCTGGGACAGGTGGAGACGTTGACCACGCCGCTGGTGCGCCAGATGGACGTGTTTGCACGCTGGTTGACATTGATGATCCTGCTCGTCGCGGGCGCGCTGCTGACCTACGGGTATTTCGTCGGCCACATGCCGTTCGCCGATCTTTTCATGGCGGTGGTCGGCTTGTCGGTCGCGGCGATCCCCGAGGGCCTGCCCGCGGTGCTGACCATCACGCTGGCGGTGGGCGTCCAGGCCATGGCCCGGCGCAACGCGATCGTGCGACGTCTGCCCGCGATCGAAACGCTCGGCGCGGTGTCGGTCATCTGCACGGACAAGACCGGAACGCTGACACGCAACGAGATGATGGCGGCACGTCTCGCGGCAAACGGTGTAAGGTATAGCGTGGAGGGCGAGGGCTATGCGCCTGACGGGCGGGTGCGGCGCGACGGCGGCGAGCTGCCGAGCGCGGGAGACCGACCCGTGCTGACGGAATTCGCCCGTGCGTCCAGGCTTTGCAGCGACGCGGTCCTGCGCCGCACCGATGCAGGCTGGCAGGTCGAGGGGGACCCGATGGAGGGGGCCTTGTTGGCCCTCGCGGGCCGGATTTGCCGCGACGGCGCGGACCCTGCCGCAGGCTGGGAGCGCGCCGATGCCATTCCTTTCGACGCCGCTCACCGGTACATGGCCGTTTTGCATCGCGACGAGGCGGGCCATGGCGCCGTTCATGTCAAGGGCGCCCCGGAAGCGGTGCTGGAGATGTGCGCCGATCAGCGTGCGCCGGACGGGACAAGCGAGCCGCTCGATCCCGGGCACTGGCACGACATCGTCGAGTCATTCGCGGCCGAAGGCCAGAGGGTGATCGCGGTGGCCACGCGCGCCGTCGGGGAAGACCTAAGCTCTCTTGAGCCGGCGGATATCGACGGCCGGCTCACGCTGATCGGCGTCATCGGCCTGATCGACCCGCCGCGGTCCGAGGCCGCGGGGGCCGTGGCCGAGTGCCGCGCGGCCGGCATCCGCGTCAAGATGATCACCGGCGATCACGCGGCCACCGCGCGGGCCATCGCGGCGCGCATCGGCCTTCAGAACGCCGAAAAGGTTCTGACCGGAGCGGATCTCGATGCCATGGACGATGCGGAACTGCGCGAAACCGCGGCCGGGACGGATATCTTCGCCCGGACCTCGCCCGCGCACAAGCTGCGTCTCGTGACGGCCTTGCAGGCGCGTGGCCTGACCGTGGCGATGACCGGCGACGGGGTCAACGATGCCCCGGCCCTCAAGCGCGCGGATGCGGGCATAGCGATGGGGCAAAAGGGCAGCGAGGCGGCCAAGGAAGCCGCCGATTTCGTCCTGGCCGATGACAATTTCGCCTCCATCGCGGCGGCGGTGCGCGAGGGGCGGACGGTCTACGACAACATTCGCAAGGTGATCAGCTGGACCCTGCCCACCAACGCAGGCGAGGCGATGACGATCGTGCTGGCGCTCTTCGCTGGGATGGCGCTGCCCATCACCGCGGTCCAGATCCTTTGGGTCAATCTCGTCACGGCGGTGACCCTCGGCCTCGCGCTGGCCTTCGAGCCCCCTGAACCCGACACCATGAGGCGTCCGCCGCGTTCCCGTTCCGCGTCCCTCCTGCCCGGATGGATCGTTTGGCAGATCGTGCTTGTTTCGGGCCTGTTCCTCGCGGCGGTGTTCGGTCTTTTCGCCTACGCCATGGACCAGCAATACCCGCTGGCACTGGCGCAGACGATGGCGCTGAACATGCTGGTGGTGCTGGAGATCTTCTACCTTTTCTTCATACGCACCCTGCGGGGAACCTCGCTCACATGGGCGACGGTACGCGGCACGCGGGTGGTCTGGACCTGCGTGATCGCCGTTGTAGCGGCGCAGGCGGCTGTCACCTACCTGCCGCCAATGCAGGAAGTGTTCGGCACGCGTGCGGTGCCGTATGCGGATGGGGCGCTGATCGTCGGGATCGGGATTGCGTTCGTCGTTCTGATCGAAATCGAGAAACGCATGCGCCTGGCCTTGCGACCACCCCGCGACAGCGCGCGCGGTTCGGGCTGAGGCGGTTGCGGCGGCAACCTCACACGGGCACCGACTCCTTCTTGGCCGTGCCCGTGGCCGAGCTTGTCTTGGAGGCCTTTTTCAGCGTATCGCGGCTGGCCTCCGACTCCTCCCGCGTCATGTGGCCGGCGCAGCGCGAACACGTGTCGACCCATTCCTGCATGTCCTCGGCGATCCGTTCCATCGAACGCGTCTGCCATTCGGTGATGGCGCGCATGGCGCCCGCGGGGTCGGTGGCGCCGTTTTGCGTCACTTCCTGCGCGGCGGCCAGCGCGGTCTGCGCGGCCTTGTGGCGGCGTGCGAACCAGTGCCGGGCGAACGTCTCCGTTTCGTCCAGAACGGCGTCCTGCGCCCTCCAGAAATGCACCAGCTGCGGCCCGATCACCGGGTTGAGTGCGATGATCTCCTGCGCGTGGCGGAACATGTCCGTCATCGTCGAGGGTATCTGGGTGCGCTGCGCCATCTGACATCTCCCGGGCCGGCAAGGTGATTCGATCTCGGCCCTTTGTCGCCTGCAAAGCCGCAAAGAGCATTAACATGTGAAAAAGACGCCGGAAATCCGGCGGGCGACCCGCGGCAGGACAGGTCGGCGCGAATCCGCTTTCAACTCAAATATCGGATTCCAATACGAATTCCGCAAACGATTCGCGGGCAGCCGGATGGTGCCGCGGTTGGATATGACGGCAAACAAGATGTCCCTCCGCGCCGCAACCTAATGTGAGTGCCAAAACGGGCACGAGGCTGCCAACGAAACGCGAGCGGCCGGGAGCATCACTTCGTTCAATTCAGATTTGCACGACGACGAAAGGAACCAAAGTGTTTTCCGAACTGAACCCAACCAAGGATCCGGACGCGCTCGCGCGGGTCTTTCCAACCGGGGACGCAGGCGGCTTGCCCAGCAGGGTGCAGGCCGCTTTCCCGCGTCATGTGCAATCCTTCCGGGACAACAGCACCCTGCTGCTGGAGGACGAGGAATGCCGGTCGGTGTTCTACCTGATCGATGGCTGGCTGGCGCTATCGAAATCCCTCACCGAAGGGCAGACACAGATCATAGACTTCGCGCTGCCCGGTGAAATCGTCGATCCGGTCTCCGGCGACGGGGTGACCTCCAACGTGACGGTCGAGGCGCTGTCCGACGGTGCGGTGATCGCCGTGCCATACGCGGGGTGGGAGCGGATGACCGACGACTGGCGCGACCTCAACCATGCCTTGCACCGCATCGAGTCGGCACAGACGGCGCGGCGAAGCGAGCGGATGCTGCGGCTCGGCAAGGCGTCGGCCGAGACGCGGGTCGCCTATGCCTTGCTGGAATTCTGCGTGCGCATCGACGCCGCCTGCGACCGGTCGTCGCCGGCGTTCCATGTCCCCCTGACGCAACAGCAGCTTGGCGATTACGTGGGTCTGTCCTCGGTCCATGTGTGCCGGACGATGCGGCGCATGTCGCGCAACGGGATCATCGTGATGACCAACCACATGGATATCCGTGTCCTCGACCCGCAGGCGATGGCCGCGCTTGCCGGGATCGATCGCGAAAACCTCCGGCGGCGTATTCTGCCCGGCTCATGCGGCATGCATGCGGGCGCCTGAGGGCGCGTCAGCAGGGCGCGGGCGGGTTGTGCGGATCGTCGGCGGCAAGGCCGGTGAGGTCCGGCGGCAGCGGGCCACGCGTCTCGACGATTTCGCCAAGCGTCTCGCCGGCCAGATGCTCGGAGTAATCCTCGGCAATCCGGTCCACCGAAAGCAGGCCGACAAGGCGCGCCGCGTTGTCGCAAACCGGCAGGTGACGCAACTGGTGATCGCCCATGATGGCCGCCGCGTCCTCGATGCGCTGCGTCTCAAAGCAGATGAGGGGATCGCGGCTCATGATGTCGCGGACGCTCGTCGACCGGGCCGCCCGGTCGAGGGCGACGCAGCGCACCACGATGTCCCGGTCGGTGAGAACCCCCACCAGAGACTGTGCGTCAAGAACGCACAGCATGCCGGCGTGCAGGTCGCGCATCCTGACGGCCGCCGCGGTCACGCCGGAGGTGGCCGGGATGGTGGCGGCGGGTCGTGTCATGATATCCGCGATCTTCATGTCCGTTTCACCTTTACCCGTAATTTTCCACATGACACGGGGCCAGAGCGCATGGCGCATTGGGCGACCGCGACGGCCAAAGGACTCTTCGTGCCCGCGCGGTATCCTGCCCCCTCGGGGTCATGTCCCCTGGCGGTGCCCATGAGTCTCTGTTCCCTTCAGCGAGGTTACGGCGGAATTCCCCTGCATGCCTTAACGGAAGGCAAGCCTTAGCGGGATGCGGCGTTCCGCCCGTGGGTTGACGGCCGTCAATGACGGGGCCGGGCACGCGGCCGATCCTTCAATGGGCGCGGGTGTCCATCGCACGTAACAGCGTCGGATCCTGCGCCCCGAAAGACAATGCGGCGGCCACGCCATCGCCCGCCGTCAGACGGACAGCAACAGGAGGGACGATGCCATGACCGGAGCCCCTTTCGCCCGGGGACGCCACCCGCGCAGCCGCAAGACGCCGCGCACCGTGTACGAATACCGGTGCTGGCCACCATGCGAAGGGCCGCTGGCGGGACGGCTCGAGCGCGACTGGCGCCCTGTCCGGGCCGAAACGCGCGCCGATATCTACCTGCTCTCCGCGATCAGCGACTCCTGTCTCGTCAGGCTGCGCGATGGCGTGATGCTCGAGATCAAGTCGCGCTTTGCCGATGCCGGTCCGCTGCAGTGCTGGACAATGGCGCGGTCGGTTCCCTTCCCGATGTCGCCCGATGATTTCCTGGACGTCGCCGTGTCGCTTGGTCTTTCGGAGATGCCCGAGGAGCAGGCCGCGTTATCGCCCGCGCATCTGCTGTCGTCGCTCGGGGCGGCATCGCGCCCGGTCGTCGCGCAATCGGTCACGAAATCCCGCTTGCTGTTCGAACGGGGTATCTGCCGAACGGAGCTGTGCAAGGTTCGTTGGGCCGGCGGCGAGGTTCTCAGCCTCGCCGTGTCGGACCCGTGCCGCCAGGGCGCCATGGCCGCCGTCCGCGAGCTGGGGCTGGAGCGCCACCGGAACCAGTCCTACGGCGAGTTCCTCGTGCCGCCCCCGCTCTCGGTGGTCTCCGCGTCCTCATCGCCGGCATGACCGATGTCGGGTCGTTGTGCTCCGGTTGCCGCGCGGGCCTGCTCAAGCGTCGCCGAAGCCGGACCGCCGGCGTCGATGGCCGTCCAGCCCCGCGCGGTATCGCCCGTCTCCAACTGCTGGCGGACAACCGCGGCGTCGGCATCCGACGCGTCCCCGCTGCGGCTTGACACGCGTTCGACGAGAACCTCCTCACGCGCGGTCAGCCAAAGGCCGGTCATCGGCACGCCGGCCCGTTCGGCCAGTTCCCTGACACGGTCGCGTTCGTCCTGACGGTCGAACACCGCGTCGAGCACCGCGGAATGCCCGGCCAGCAGCAGGCGCATGGCCTTGTCACGCAGCACGGAATAGACGCGCTCGCTGGCCTCTGCAGAATATGCCTCGGGCGGAAGGGCGGTCAGCGGGTCCACACCGTATAGCGTCTTGCGCTCGATGTCGCTGCGCAGGTGGACCGCCCCCGGCGCGGCGCCTATCCCCGGTGCAAGGTGCCGCGCGAGCGTCGTCTTGCCGGTCCCCGAGAACCCGCCGACGGCGACCAGCCGCGGGGCGGGAGGATCGAGATGATCCAGCGCCTGCGCAAGGTAGCCTCGGGCCTCGCGCGTCTTGGCCGCGGCATCCTCGCCTTCCATGCGTGCGGACTGTACCGACACCATGGCGCGTATGCCTGCCCTAAGGCCCAGGAACAGGGGCAGGGCGGCGAGCCCGTCGAGATGCGCGACATCGTCCATGCGGCGCAGCCACGCCCCGAGAACCGCGTTTGCGGCATTATCCAGGCCGCGGTGCAGCATGTCCATCAGCAGGAAGGCCAGATCGTAGAGCACGTCCAGCGTGCCGAGCCGTTCATCGAATTCCAGCGCATCGAACGGGACAGGCCGCCCGTCCAGAACAACCATGTTGCCCATGTGCAGATCGCCATGGCCCCGCCGCACATGCCCGGCCCGCCCGCGCGTGGCCAGCAAGGCGCCGGTCGCGTCGACCCGGGCCGCGACGAGATCGTTGAAACGCGCGATATCACCGGCCGGCAGGATATCCGTCATCCCGGCAAAGGCGCCGTCCAGCTCCGTGGCGATGTCCCGCACCAATGCCTGACCGTCCTCCGCGCGGGGCTCGGCGCGGGCGTGCAGATCCGCCACGGTGGTGCCGATATCCTCTGCCAGCCGGGTGGTCAGCGCGCCGCGCGCCGCGACGGCAGACAACTCGGCCCCTTGGGGGAAACGTCGCATGTGCAGACACCACTCGACAGGTTCGCCGTCTCCGTCCAGCGCCAGCCGCCCGTCCGCGTCGCGCGTGACCGCAACGAGCCCGAGGTAGATCCCCGGGGCCGCGGACGCGTTGAGATCGAACTCGTGCCGGAGCATCGCGCGGCGTTTTTCGGGGGTGGAGAAATCCAGGTAGTCATAGCGCACGGGCCGCTTGACCTTGTAGGCGTCACGCCCCACGAGAAACACGATCGCCGCATGGGTCCGGTGCATCTCGACCGGGCCGTCGGCGGCGTGGGTGGCCGGATCGGACAGGAGGGCAACGATATCCTCGAACGGCGGTGGCCCGTCTTGTGCCCCCGTCATTCGGACCACGGGTGCACGTGCACGTCGCGGCCGGAATGGCCCTTGAGGATCTTGACCGCCAGATCCTCCTTTTCCTTGTCGGCGACACGGACCCACATCAGGATGCCACCGTGCTTGATCTGGTTCTCGTAGTATTCGCGGTGCCGCTGCCCGACACGGCGCGCCAGAAGGCTCCCGATCACGCCCGCCGGCCCGCCCCCGACGGCGATCGCGGCAATGGATGCAGCCAGAGTGCTGGCCGGCGTAAGGAGGGCGGCCATCGCCACGTAGGAGCCGAGGAATAAGAATCCGCCGGCTATGGCGCCCTCCAGCTCTCCAATGGCCTCCTCGGAGACGAAGTTCGCACGGGGCGCGTCGGGATTGTCCTCCAGTTCCGTGGCCTTCCAGAAGGCGTCGCCGAGTTTTTCTTCCAGCACCTCCTGTCTGGCGAGCAGGCTGATATCATCCAGCCGGAATCCGAGCAGCCTCAGGTCGTGGAACGCCGCCCTGAGATCGGCGGCTGAATCGAACACGCCCACGGCCTCGGGCACGTTGATATAAGTGGACTTCCCCGACCGGGGGGAGCCTTTTTCCTTCATGACGTCCTCCGATACGATGCCATCACGTTTTAGCGCGCGCTGTCAAAGCCCGCTTTGACCTGAATTAAATTGTGCCTGCGGACGCGTCGTGCCGTGGCGTGCCGGCCAGGCGGGGCGACCCGGCCGGACAGAGGCCGCGGCGGGAGGACGACCGGCAGCGCCGGCCCGCCGCTATTCCTGGATCGATTCGAGGTAATAGGCGATGGACAGGATCCGGCCGCGGATGATGACCTCGCCGCCGTAGGGACCGGCCTTCACCAGGTCCTTGGCAAAGCGCTTGCCCCACACCGGCATCGGGTAGCCATGCCCGCGGGTGCCCTGGCGTCCGTCGATGCTGTGGATCACGTCGAGCATGGGGAATTGACCGTCATTCGCGGCAGCCAGCCCGGTCAGCCCGGGCACCTTGATGGTCATGAGATCGGCCAGCGGGCCGTCGCCCTGTGCGCTCTCGCCGTGGCAGGAGGCGCAGGCGTCGAGGTATTCTGCCCTGCCGACTTCCTCCGCCGCGGCGGCCGTGCCAAGGAGCAGCCCCCCGGCAACTGCTGCGAGTATCGTCCTTGTCCGTGTCATCTTTCCCTCCGAGTGGATGCGCCGGTCGGCAATTCGGCCGCCGGTTCCGAATGGTTAGCATGGTGGCGCACACCCGGTATTGACGCAGGTTAACGCGGCCGTGGCGTCCGGCCACCGCCCCGAAGGCCCGCCTTGTTAACCGTGGTCAATGCATGCCCGTGCGGGCCGGCGCAGGGTTGGCCGCGTGTCAGCCCAGAGGAGGAGAATGCCATGCTGATGCTTACCAGCCCGGATTTCGCCCCGGGCGAACCCATTCCCCAAAGGTTCACATGCGACGGCCAGAATGTCTCGCCGGCGTTTCGGTGGGCCGGTGTTCCCGAGGGCACCGAGGAACTGATCCTCGTCTGCGAGGACCCCGACGCACCACGTGGCCCGTTCCTGCACTGGGCGGCCTACGGCATCTCGCCAAGCCGGGACTTCCTGCACGCCGGTTACGCCGACGGTGCCGACGCGCCGGGGTTCCACCAGGCCGTGAACGACTTCGGCAAGGCCGGCTACGGCGGTCCCTGCCCGCCGGTGGGCGATGCGCCGCATAGCTACCGATTCCGGCTGAGCGCCCATGAGCGGGCGCTTGCAGGCGTTTCCGCTGGAACGACATGCCGCGAGATCGTGGAGATGGCCACCCCGCACGTGATCGACAGCGCAGAGATCATCGGCGTCTATGCCCGTGCACGGCCCGCGGCGATCGAACAGGAAAGGGCGGGCTGATGAAGGTGCCACTGGAATTCGCCGCGCGCGACATGGAGATCCAGGACGCGTTGCGCGATCTGGTCGAGGACAGGGTCGCGCAGCTGGAACGGCTCTACGGCGGCATCACCAGCTGCCGCGTCCATGTCAGCGCGCCGCACAACCGCCACCGCCGGGGTAACCTGTTCGAGGTCACGCTGGAGGTCCACGTGCCGGGGCGGGATCTCGTGACCAAGGTGCACAAGCACGATGCGCCCGAGCACGAGCACCTGGCAGTCGCGGTGCGCGACGCGTTCTCGGCCATGGAGCGCAAGCTGAGGGCATGGAAACAGAAGGCTCGGGGCGACGTGAAGCATCACGACGGGCCGTTGCAGGGCAGGATCGCGGAAATCCACCACGACGAGGGATACGGCCAGATCATCGCGACCGACCATCGCCTGATCTATTTCCATCGCAACAGCGTGGTGGATGGCTCCTTCGACGCGTTGCGCCCGCGCGACCCGGTAGAGCTGGTCGTTCAGACCGACGAGAGCGATATCGGCCCGCAGGCCAGCACCGTGCGCCCCATTGGCGGGCTTGATTTCGATCCGGGATAGGGGTCAGGCACGCCGGACCTGCGTGCCTTGCCGCCGCGGCAGCGCCACGGCGGCCGGTCGTCCGCACGGCGCCGTCATTTCGATGCCTTCACCTCGATCTTGCGGGCGCGGTTCTGCGCCTCGGGCTTCTTGGGCAGGCGCACGGTCAGCACCCCGTTGCGGAAGGTGGCGTCGGTCTTGTCGTGGTCGATGCCCTCGGGGATCCGCACGGTGCGGCGGAACGAGCCGAAGCGGCGCTCGCAAACATAGTAGTCGCCTTCCTTGTCGCCCTTCTCCGTCTCCTCCTTCTTCTCGCCGCTCAGGGTCAGTGTGCTGTCGTTGACCTGCACATCGATATCCGACTCCTCCATGCCCGGCAGGTCGGCAACGAGCTTTACCTCGTCCGCCTTGTCGATGACGTCGAGGCGCGGCATTCCGAGACCCCCCGGCTGTGTTCCGGCCGGCCGGCGTGGCGCGCGGAGCGGGGCCAGGTGTCGGCCCGTTGCGAAATCGTCGAACAGGCGCTCCATTTCTTCGCGCAGGTCCCAGAACGGGCGCCACGCCTGTTCCGCGACGCTGCGACCGGCCTTGCCTTCGGAGGGTGCGGGGGTGGTTTCCTGATCCGTCGCCATTGGATGGGTCTCCCGTTTTCGAAAATCGAAGCTGACTTGCTGTTGGACAGCACAATCTTGGAAGTCGGCGGGATACATGCATTAACCGCGGTCAAGGGGGCGCGGGCCCGCAACCGGCAATATCGCGCCATGACCGGGAACGAGGTAAAGCCGCCGGGCACGTTGCGCCTGTTTCTTGCCGGCGACGTGATGCTGGGGCGCGGGATCGACCAGATTCTGCCCGCCCCGTGCGATCCGCGCATCCACGAACACCATGTCCGGTCTGCCCTGGGCTATGTCGAACTGGCAGAGCGCCGCGCCGGCCCTATCCCCAGAGGTGTCGACCCCGGCTATGTCTGGGGGCCGCTGCCCGGCGACCTGGACCGTCGCGCGTGCGATCTGAGGGTCGTGAACCTCGAGACGGCGATCACGCGCGGCGGCACGCCGGCGCCCAAGGGAATCAACTACCGCGTCTCGCCCCAGAACGCCGTGGCGCTTTGCGCGGCGGGGATCGATGCCTGCGGCCTCGCGAACAACCACGTGCTCGACTGGGGCACGGCAGGGCTGGTGGACACGCTGGACACGCTTGACCGGCTCGGGGTCGGCCGGGCCGGGGCCGGGCGCACGGCGCAGGAGGCCGCGCGGCCGCTGTCGCTTGGGGCACG
>NZ_JBISDG010000036.1:0-37779 GCF_044472985.1 Roseovarius salis
GACGCGGGCGCGCGCGCCCTCCTTTCCCGGCTCGGCATCGCGCAGGTCGAGGCACTGCCCGACCTGCTGGAAACGCTCAAGCTGCTGCACTTCGCTGGGCCCCTGCCTTCCAACAGGATCGTGTCGATGTCCTGCTCCGGCGGCGAGGCGAGCCTGATGGCCGACAGCGCGGTCGGGCGGGACGTGGTGTTCCCCCCGCTCTCGGCGGCGCAGACGGACCGCCTTCGCGCCGCGCTCGGGCCGATGGTGGCGCTGGCGAACCCGCTGGATTACCATACCTTCATCTGGACCGACGTGCCGCGCATGGCTGAAACCTTCACGGCTGCGATGCAGGGGGATACCGCGCTTGGCTGCCTGATCGCGGATTTTCCCCGCGAGGACCGCTGCGACCCGTCCGCGTGGGAATGCCTGTACGAGGCGGGCGCGCGCGCCACGAAGGCCGCCGGCAAACCGCTCGCGGTGGTCGCGACCCTGCCGGACGCCATGTCGGAGTCCGTGGCAGAGCGCATCTCGGCGCACGGGATGATCCCGATGCAGGGGCTGGACGAGACGCTCGTCGCCATCGAGGCCGCCGCCCGGATCGGGCAGGCATCCGGACCGGCCGCGCCGCTCATCCTGCCGGGGGCACCCTCGGGCTTGCGCACCCTTTCCGAAGCGCAGGCCAAGTCCGCCCTTGCACGGGACGGGGTGACGGTTCCGGCATCGCTGCGCGCGGGCAACGAGACCGAGCTTGCCGCGGCCGCCCGCGACATCGGCCTGCCGCTGGTAATCAAGGCGGAGGGGCTTGCCCACAAGACAGAAGCCGGCGGCGTGGCCTTCGCGCGCAACGACGTCGAGACCGCGCTGGAGGCCGCGCGACGAATGCCGTGCGATACGTGGCTGGTAGAGGAAATGGTCGGTGACGCGGTGGCCGAACTGCTGGTGGGCGTCGTGCGCGACCCCGCGCACGGCTTCGTGCTGACACTCGGCGCCGGCGGCACCCTGACCGAGCTGATCGCCGACGGCGTGTCGATGCTGCTACCCGTCGACGAGGCCGGCATCCTCGGCGCGCTCGACCGGCTGCGCATCGCGCCCATGCTGGCAGGATACCGCGGCAGGCCGGGGGCCGACCGCGCCGCCATTGTCCGCGCCATTCTCGGGGTACAGGCTTACGTCGAGGCGCATGCCGCAGACCTCGACGAGGTCGAGATCAACCCGCTGCTGTGCACGCCCGACCGGGCCGTTGCCGCGGACGCACTCATCAGGATCGGAGGAGACCAATGACCGACACCCCAGTAAAGACGGAACGCCGGGGCCGCGTTCTCGAGGTGACGCTCGACCGCCCCAAGGCCAACGCGATCGACCTTGCCACCAGCCGCATTCTGGGCGACGTGTTCAAGCAGTTCCGCGACGACCCCGAGATGCGCGTTGCCCTGATAACCGGCGCGGGAGAGAAGTTCTTCTGCCCCGGCTGGGATCTCAAGGCCGCGGCAGAGGGCGACGCGGTGGATGACGACTACGGCGCGGGCGGTTTCGGCGGCTTGCAGGAGATGCGGGCGATGAACAAGCCCGTCGTCGCGGCGGTGAACGGCATATGTTGCGGCGGCGGGCTGGAATGGGCGCTGTCGGCCGACATCATCCTGTCCGCCGATCACGCGCAGTTCGCCCTGCCCGAGATCCGGTCGGGAACAGTGGCGGACGCCGCCAGCATCAAGCTGCCCAAGCGCATCCCCTATCACATCGCCATGGAAATGCTGCTCACGGGCCGCTGGATCGACGCGGAGGAGGCGGCCCGCTGGGGCATGGTCAACCGGGTGCATCCATCGGCCCAGTTGATGGACGAGGCGCGCGCGCTGGCCGATCACCTCGCCTCGGGCCCGCCGCTCGTCTACGCCGCGATCAAGGAGATCGTGCGCGAGGCCGAGGCCATGACTTTCCAGGATGCGATGAACCGCATCACACGGCGCCAGTTCGAAACCGTGGACGTGCTCTACGACTCCGAGGACCAGATGGAGGGCGCCCGCGCCTTCGCGGAAAAGCGCGACCCGGTCTGGAAGGGAAAGTAGGCTGTCAGGGTCCTGCCGCTCCGGCACCCCCCGCTGAACCGGGGCGCCGGCGCGGGGCGGCAGGAAACCGTTTGGCCGACAGGGGCACACTGGCATAGGATCGGGCCGCGGACATTTCCAGACGCGGAGTGACCATGGCCGGCACCGACAAACCCGACCCATTGCCACCCCGGGCGCTGCGCGCGGCCGTTTCGGCAGATGATTTCGATTTCGACACGACCGACAAGCTGACGCCGGGAACAGGGTGGCTGGGGCAGGAGCGCAGCGTCGATGCCCTGCGCATGGCAGCCACTATCCCGCATGGCGATTTCAACGCCTTCGTTCTGGGCCCGCCCGGGACCGGTCGCCACGCGATGACGCGGTCCATCATCGGCGAAGCCGCCGCAACCATGCCCTGCCCGAGCGACTGGATCTACGTCAACAATTTCGACGCGCCGCACAAGCCGACGGCAATCCAGCTGCCGCAGGGCGAGGCGGACCGGTTCAGCGCGGCCATGGAGTCGCTGATAGACGAGCTGGCCAACGACATGCCCGCGCTGTTCGAGTCCGAGGAATACCAGACAAGACGCCGCGCGATCGAGGAACGCTATTCCAGCACCCACGAAAGCGCCATGAGCGAGGTGTTCGAGAACGCGAGACAGCGCAACGTGGCCATCCTGCGCACGCCCATGGGGTTTTCGTTCGCGGGCATGCGTGACGGCGAGGTGATGAGCCAGGAACAGTATGACGCTCTTTCCGACGAGGATCGCGAGACGCTGGAAAACGCCATCGAGCAGACACAGCAGGAATTGTCCTCGGTCCTCAGCTCGGTTCCCAAGCAACAGAAATCGCACCGCCGCGAGGTGGAGCAACTCAACAAGGACATGGCAACCGGCGGGGTCGACACCGCGATCGGCGAGGTGATCGAGGCGTTCGGGCACCATGCCGCCCTCAAGAGCTATCTAGAGGCGGTGCGCCGAGACCTGATCGACAACGCACAACTGTTCCTGCACGATCAGGACCAGTCCGAGTCCGGTCCGTTTCCGGTGGCCACGACGCGCCACTACGAAAAGCCGCAATTCCAGCGCTACGCGGTCAATGTCATGGTCTCCTACGGGGCGGAGGACACCGGGGCGCCGGTTGTCAAGGAGGATCTGCCGACGCTGGCCAACCTTATAGGGCGCGTTGAATACGCCTCGCAGATGGGGGCGCTCGTCACCAACTTCACGCTGATAAAGCCCGGTGCGCTGCACCGCGCGAACGGCGGTTACCTTGTTCTCGACGCCCGGCAGGTGCTGTCCGAACCGATGGCATGGGACGCCCTCAAGCGGTGCCTGCGCACCGGCGTGATCTCGATCTATTCGCCGGGTGAACGGCTTGGCCTGACGTCGACGGTATCGCTGGAGCCGGACCCGGTGCCGCTGAGCACGCGCGTGATCCTCGTGGGCGAGCGGCTGCATTACTACCTGCTGTCCGCGCTCGACCCGGATTTCCCCCAACTGTTCAAGATCGAGGCGGATCTCGACGACCGGCTAGGTTTCGACGACGCCAGCCGCACGGGCTATGCCCGGCTGATCGCCGGCATCGCGCAGGAGGCGGGAACACGCCCGCTCGACGCGGCGGCGGTTGCCGCGCTGATCCTGGAAGGGCTGCGCGCCACCGGCGACGCCGAGCGGCTGTCGCTGAACAACGGCGCGCTGACCGACATGATCCGGGAGGCCGACTTCTGGGCCGGCAAGCGCGCGGCGGACCGGATCGGCGGCGACGACATCGCCCGGATGGTGGCCGAACGCGAGCGCCGCGCCGGGCGACTGCGCGAGATGAGCCACGAGGCCATCACCCGCGACACGGTTATGATCGACACGGAGGGCGCGCAGGCCGGCCAGATCAATGCCCTGTCTGTGCTTCAGGTCGGGGGTTACATGTTCGGGCGGCCTTCGCGGCTGACCGCGCGCGTGCGGCCGGGCACCGGCAAGCTGGTGGATATCGAACGCGAAACGGAACTCGGCGGACCGATCCACTCCAAGGGAATGCTGATCCTCCAAGGCTACCTTGCCGCCACGTATGCCACCGGGGCGCCCATGTCGCTTTGGGCAAGCCTCGTTTTCGAGCAGAGCTATGGCGGTGTCGACGGTGACAGCGCCTCGGCCGCTGAACTGATCGCGCTGTTGTCCGCGCTCGCCGACGCGCCGATCGACCAGTCCTTCGCGATCACGGGTTCGGTGAACCAGTTCGGTGACATTCAGGCAATCGGCGGGGTCAACGAAAAGATCGAAGGCTTCTTCGACATATGCGCGGCCCGCGGCCTGACCGGGCGGCAGGGTGTCCTGATCCCGGCCGCCAACGTCAAGAACCTGTGCCTGCGCCAGCGGGTCGTCGACGCCGTCGAGGCGGAGAGGTTCCAGATCATTCCGATGCGGCGCATTGAAGACGGGCTCACCATCATGACCGGACTGCCGCCGGGCGCCCGCGGCGCTGACGGCACCTTCGCCCAAGGCACGCTGAACCGCCGCGTCGAGGACAGGCTGACGGCCTTTGCAGAGATCCGCAAACGCTTTGTCAAGGAGGCCCGCGATGGCCAGCCGGACGCCGATTGACCCCCGCCCGGCCAAGCACTTCCGCGTGGTTCTCGGGGCGACATGCTATGCGGACGCCGAGGGCGCGCTGTCGCTCGCGGTCGCGCTCGCACGGCAGGTCGAGGCAGAGCTGCACGGGCTTCTCGTGCGGGATGAGGGCATCCTCACGGCGGCGGGACGCCCGCGCGCCCGGGTGGTGACCTACTCGGGGGACCAGGCCAGCGCGATCAGCCGAACCGAAATGCTGCGGGCCTACGAGGCTGACGCGCGCCGGTTCGAGGAACGACTGACCGGGCTGGCGCGGACGGCCAGGGTTGCCGCCCGGTTCAATGCACTCGAAGGCCGTCTTTCAGAGGTCGTCCTGCAATCTTCCGGGCAGGGCGATGTCGTCATCCTGGGTTTCCGGCGCGCCATGCGCGACAGCGGCAGTGTCGTGCTCGTGCTGGGCAAGGGGCACCAGCCTCCAGCCTTTGCCGCGCCGCTTGCCGCGGGACTCGGCAAACGCCTGGTCGTTCTTTGCGCCAGCGACGAAGACAGGCCGGCGGCCTTGCATTCCGAGTTCGAAACCCGGCGGTTCCATGACCGCGAGGAGCTTTTGCGGCAACTTGAAACGCTCAGCCCGGCCGCCGTTATCATTGCGGCCGATCCCGGAACCCTGCCCGCCACGGGCAGGGTGCTTGACGCGGCGCGCTGCCCGGTCGTCGTCACCACGGATTGAACCCGGCGCCCCCCCTGAACGACCCTTCGTTGCGCGTACCGAGCGCCATATCGTGAACCGAGTCACCATCGTGGCCTGATTGTGGCGAAACAGTGCCGCAAACTGGGCCGTCGTTGTTTCGGTTCACATCGGTGAATTGATGGCGGTCAGCACTTCCGACCCGATCCTCGCTCCAGAAATTATATAAATTTTTCAATACACTAAAATCATTACGCCGGCGCATGGAAACAGTCTGTTTCTTTACAAATCGTTTATCAAAAGCGCCCCGTCGTTAGCCTTCAACATGGCGATAATTGGGCGGAAATAAGGCGGCGGGCCCCCAAGGCGCGGCCGTCGTTACGCGGTACGCGGCCAAAGAGGAAACGGTCCCGAAAGTTGCCGACGAAATGAGGGTATCGGCCCCGTCCTCCGTAGACGGCGGGGAGCCGGAGAACGATTGAAGCGAGACGGGTAAACATGGCCAACATAGATGTTCAAAATCCCCCGGTCCGGGCACGTTTCGTGCTCCCTGCCGAAGCAGGCTCCGGTTTGTCCCCGGCCAAGGCAAGCGTTGACCGTTCCGCGACCGCGACCGACGCAGTCATTGGCGGCCACGGGCGCGGCGGATACAGGATGGCCGGCAAACGTGTGCTGGACATCTTGCTGGTGTGCGCCCTGATACCCGTCAGCCTGCCCATCGTCATGCTGGCGGCGGTGGCGCTCTTTCTCGAAGGTGGCAACCCGTTCTATCGCCAGGCCCGCCTGGGAAAGGACGGCAGGCGATTCTCGATCGTCAAGCTGCGCACGATGGTTCGTGACGCGGACCAGCGCCTGCAGGATCTGCTGGCGCGTGACCCGGAACTGCGCAAGGAGTGGGAAGAGACGCAGAAACTCAAGCACGATCCGCGCGTCACCCGCGTGGGCGCGATCCTTCGCCGTACCTCGATGGACGAGCTGCCCCAGCTGTGGAACGTCCTGACCGGCGACATGAGCCTTGTCGGGCCGCGCCCGATGATGCCCCAGCAACTCCCGCTTTACAGGGAACCACGCGCCTACTTCGCCCTTCGGCCCGGAATCACCGGCGCGTGGCAGGTCGAGTGCCGCAACGAGAGCTCTTTCAGTGAACGCGCGCATTATGACGACGCCTACAACCGGAACCTTTCCCTGCGCGAGGACATCAAGATACTGTTCAGGACGATCGGGGTCGTGCTGCGCGGAACCGGTCATTGACCCGTTACAAGAGGTGATCTTGCACAACCGTGCATAATGCGGGAAACATGATGTTCGAAAGATACAAAAGATCCTTCATGCCGGACGATGATGACACTCCCGGCGGCCCGCCCGTCCCGCGCGGCGAAACCCGGCAGGTAGACATGCCGTTCGATCGTGATCTCAGGCGGCGTATCCTCGGGTCGGAGCCGCTTCCGCTCGATTGGGGCACGACCGTCACCGACGCCGAAGAGCCAACCGGGACCCCTGCCACCCCCGGAACCCAATTGCAGGTTCTCGGCGCCTGGCAGCGGCTGAAACCTGCGTGGCGACGGCAGCAGGCGACGGCCAGAAAGCTGCGCGAGCGCAGCCCCAACGTCAAGAACGCGACGGACATCCTGCGCACCCGGCTGCTGCAGAAACTGCAGAACGAGGGATGGAGGCGCATCGCGGTCACGGCGCCGACATCGGGCTGCGGGACAACCTTCATGACGTTGAACCTCGCGCTCAGCATATCCGCGGTTCGCGACTCCAAGACCGTGCTGCTGGACCTCAACCAGCGCGACCCCGGCCTTGCCGATGCCCTGAACAGCAGCTGCACACAGCGGATCTCCGGCCTGTTGGGCAGGCAAGTGCCGCCCTTGGAGTACCTCCAGCTCTACGCCGACAACCTCGCGGTCGGGATGAATTCCGACACGCCGCCCGACCCCGCAGAGATCCTGCAAAGCCGCAGCACCGCCGAGGCGCTGGACGAGATAGAAACCCTGCTGACGCCCGACGTGGTGCTTTGCGACATGCCCCCGCTGCTGGAGCATGACGATACGCTCGCTTTCCTGCCGCGTGTCGATGCCGTCCTGCTCATCGCGGACGGAACGAAAACCGTCGGCGAGCAGATCACGGAGTGCGAAACGCTGCTGGAGGGCAGGGCGCCACTGCTGGGTGTCGTCCTGAACAGGGGGCGGGGGCCGAAATGACATGACGGTGACCGAGTGGCTTGACGAGTTCCGCGACATGCTGCGGCGCCGGCTCGGACTGATTTTCGCGGTCGCCGTGCTGGGCACGCTGTTCTCTGTCTTGTACGCACTCTCGCAACAGCACCGCTACACGTCGATCGCGGTGCTGCAGGTCGAGCGGGCGAAGGTCGCGAACGACATTGCCGAAGAGAGTGTAAACGGCGTGACGGCCCGGCAGTTGCAACTGGTCGAACAGCAGATCATGTCACGCGGGTCCGTCCTCGAGATCGGGCGCGCACTCGGCCTTCTTGACGGGCTCGGTGGATTGACGGAAATCGAGAAGGTCCAGCTTCTGCGCGAAGCGGTCGACATAAACGGCGTGGCCGCGGCCCGGGCCGGCCCCCGCGACGATGGCAGCGTATCGCTGGTGCGCATACGCGCTGAATGGACCGACCGTGAGAACGCGCAGGCGCTCGCCGCGGAATTCGCCCGCCGCACGATGGAGCGCAGCCAGACCGAACAGCGCGACCGCGCGCGGGAAACCCTAGATTTCCTGACCACCCGCGAAGAGCAGCTGGCCGCGCAGGTCACGCAACTGGAAGAGCAGATCGCGATTTTCCGCCGGGAGAATGATATCGCCGACCCGCTCAGCCGCGAGATACGCCAACGCGAGATCGAGGCGCTCAAGACAGAGCTTCTGGCGCTCGACCGCGAGATCATCGAGCTGGAACGCCAGCTGGAGCAGACAGAGGGACAGAGCAGCCTGACGCGCGTGGAACAGAACCAGCGCGCGGACTTTTCCGAACAGCTCAACAACCTGACGCAACAGCGCGACTATCTTAACCAGCGCCTCCAGGAGGCATCGAGGGTCGAACAGCAGGCGCCCGAAATCGAGATCAAGATGACCAATTTCGAGCGCGAGCTAGCTGCGTTGCGCGCGGACAAGAGCGAGATAACCGAAAGACGCAAGGCCGCCGAGATCGCCTATAGGCTGGAAACAAGCGGGCAATCGGCACGCTTCAAGGTGCTGGAGGAGGCATCCTGGCCCGATTACCCGTCCACGCCGTCCCGCAAGAAGGAGGCGCTGGCCGGCATGATGGCCAGCATCGTCTTCGCCGTGGGGCTGGCCTATCTGCTGGACTTGCGCACGCCGGTGGTCCGCAGCGCGGCGCTGATGCAGCGCGACCTGGGCCACGGCCCCATCGTCACGATTCCCGAGGCCAAACCGGCGAGGCGGCCCTCCTTGCTGCGCCGGTTGTTGCGACGCCGCCAGTCGGTCTAGACCGGTTGGCCTTCGCGCCGGGCAGCGTGTCAGTTCCCGGCCCCGCCGGCCAGCGCGGCGATGGCTTCGAGATGCAGCCACACCGCCCCGGCCGCCAGCGCCCCGCCTGCCGCGAAGGAAACGACATCGTGCAACGGGTCCCACGCCTTGTGCCGCAGAGCCAGCCTGAGCAGCAGAGGGTAGGCCGCAAGCATGGCAACACCGTAGGACACGAGCCCGCCGATCAGACCGTAATTCACCAATCCGATGACCAGCAGCCCCATTTGCAGGGCCGACCGGACGCCGGTGTAGAGGAAAAACCCGCGTGAGTCGCCGGCCGCCAAAGCTGCCTTGTCATAGGTCAGCCCGATCGCCTGCGGCAGGAACCCGCACGCCATCAGCACCATCATCGCCCCCGCCGCGTGATACCGTTGGTCGTAAAGGAACGCGACCAGCGGCGGCCCGATATAGGCCATCAGCAACAGCAGGAGCCCCAGACCGCCAGTGATCAGAAAACGCATGCGCCGCAGCTTGCGGCGGTTCTCGGCGGACGCGTGGGGCGGACGGTCGCGGTACACCGACACCAGCACGTCCTGGGCCACCGACTGCCCCATCATCAGGGGGAAGCTCGCAAGGAAAAAGCCGATATTGTAGATGCCGAGCGTCTCCAGCGTCAGCAGCTTGCCCATGACCGCCTTGTCGCCTTGCGTGCCGACGAAAACGAGCGCAGTGCTGAGGAAAATCCACTTGCCGAAACCGATCAGCTCGCGCAGCGCCGGGCGCTCGATCTGGAACCGGTCACGGTGTCCGGGGAGAAAGGCCCACATGAGCCAAAGCTTTATCACCTGGCTGAGAACGCTGCCGACGACCAGCGCCAGCACCGAGCGTGTCCAGAGCGCGAGGATGACCATGAGCCCGAGACCCAGCACCTGGCTGGCAAGGTCCAGCATGGTCACCCGCCCCAACAGCAGATGTCGCCTTGCGGTGGTCACCCGTGTCGGCAGAAAGCCCTGCGCCACCAGCGAGAGCCCCGCCACGGGCAGGTACAGCGCGAGTTCGGGATGTCCGTAGAAACGCGCGAACGGCCACGCCAGCAGCATGGTCACGATCCAAAGCGCGCAGCCGCGGATGACCTTGATCGTCCAAGCCGTGTTGAGAAACGCAGGCTCGTCGCCCCGCGGGCTGCGCGTCACCGCCGGGCCGATGCCGACATCCGAAAACATCATCAGCCCCACGGTGACCATGGTGACGAGCGCCATCAGGCCGAACGCCTCGGGGAACAGGATGCGCGTGAGGATGAGGTTCGATGCCAGCCTGAGCGCCTGCGTGCCGGCGTGGCCGACAACAACCCAAGATACGCTCCGCAGGATCCGCGCCGTGAGTTGTGATCCCCGGAATGCATTGATGACACGGTTCATGTATTCAGGGATCCGCCTGACGCCAATGACGGCTTGCACGCTATGCGCCCCCAATGGCCGGGTCAATCTCGCTTGCCGCTGCGCTCCTCTCTTTCAATGGAGGTGTGCCGCGGGTAGCGTGGGGCGGAACGGGGCAAGGGCAGTGAACTCGTGAAGATTGCATATGTTCTGAACACCTATCCGCAGCCGTCGCAGAGTTTCATTCGGCGCGAATTGAAAGGGCTCGAGCGGCACGGCGTGGAGGTGACCCGCATCGCGATGCGGCGCAGCGACCTGCCGCTGGTTGATCCGCAGGACCGCGAAGAGCAAGCGCGCACGGCATACGTGCTGGAGTCCGGCGGCGCGGCGTTGCTGATGGCAATATTGCGATGTGTTGCGTTTCGGCCGGCAGGCTTCCTGCGCGCGATCAGGCTGGCGATGGCAATGGGCGGCGCATCGCGGGTCGGCCGCTTGCGGCACCTGGTCTATCTTGCAGAAGCCTGCCGCGTGATGGCGTTGGTGCGCGCGGCGGACGTGCAGCACATGCATGCCCATTTCGGCACGAATGCAGCCACCGTGGCCATGCTGGTCAACGCGCTCGGCGGGCCCGGCTACAGCTTTACCGTGCATGGCCCCGAGGAATTCGACGCGCCAGTCGCCCTCTCGCTGCGCACCAAGATGGAGCGTGCGGCCTTCACCGTGGCCGTCAGCAGCTTTGGCCGCAGCCAGCTTTGCCGCTGGCTGGACCATGCCGACTGGCATCGTATCAAGGTGGTGCATTGCGGGATCGACCCGTCGCGTTTCAAGGAGCCCTCCCCCATGCCGCGGGCACGGCTGGAGCTGGTCACGATCGGGCGGCTGTCCGAGCAGAAGGGTCAGCTCATCCTGCCGGAAACGCTGGCCCTGCTGCGCGACGCCGGCGTTCGTGATTTCCATCTCACCGTCATCGGCGATGGCGAACTGCGCGGCCCATTGACCGACGAAATCGCCCGGCAGGGCCTGAGCGGGCAGGTCAGCCTCGCGGGATGGCTCTCCGAGGACGATGTCCGCGCGGCGCTCGATCGGGCCCACGCCCTGATCCTGCCGAGTTTTGCCGAGGGTCTGCCCATGGTCGTGATGGAGGCGATGGCCGCCGGCCGGCCGGTCATAACCACCTATATCGCTGGAATCCCCGAGCTCGTGCAGGACGGTACAAACGGCTGGCTTGTGCCCGCCGGCGATGCCGTCGCGCTGTCCGACGCGATCAGGGCACTGTCCTCCACCCCGGTCGAGGCACGCGAAAAAATGGGACTTGCAGGCCGTTACCGCGTGTTGGAGCGGCATGACATGTACCGCGAGGCGGAAAAGCTTGCCGGATTCTTCCGAGGCGCCGTGCAACGGCCGCGCTGAGCCTCAGCGGCCGCGCTCCCAAGCGCCGGGGCGGCCGCGCCCTGCAAGCCGCACACGCAGCGCAACAAGGGCGTAAACGGCAAAGCCCACCGGATCGCGCAACGCCGCCAGTGCCTTGCGCCCCACTGCGCCCGGCACCCGTTCCCTGTTCTGGACGAGCGGTTCGAAGCGGCACTCGATCTGGCGAACGCCCCTGTCCTGCCGGCGCCTGACACGCACCAGCGGGGACAGCCCCTCGACCATCGGCCATGTATATCGGGCATCAACGAGGAGCCGTTCCCACGGTGCGAAATTGAGGCGCGCATAGGTGTCGTCGGAAATGATATCGGGCCACCGCCCCCATCTCTTGCGGCCCGCCGCGTTCACGGCGAAGATGCCGAAGCCCGGAACGTCCTCGTTGAAAAACGGCAGGCGCTGCCAGAACCGCGCATAGTGCCGGGTGATCGCGCTGGCCGGCGTCGCCACGACCGGCCGGCCGCTCGCGTAACGCGGCGCTTCGGTGTCAAGAGCCTGGATCAAGGACGGAATCAGCGGGGGGCTGACGATCACGTCCGCGTCGAGATATACCCGCACGGCGCCGTTGGCGGCATCATCCCCCAACTGCAGCGCCCCGGGCTTGCCGCCCTTGCCCGTCTCGATGACACGCACGGGCCGGAGTTCGGTGCCGGACACCTGTCGTGCCATGCGCGCCGTTGCATCGGTGCAGCCATTGGCCACCACGATGACCTCGAACGGCACGCAACCCGCCGAGGCGAGGACCGCCTCGATGCAGCACCGGATGTAGCCAGCTTCGTTGTGCGCCGGTATGATGACCGTCGCGCATGTACCCGTCAGTGACGACATGGATTGCCCCGCCTACTTGAACCTCTCGATGACGTCCCATCTGGGATTGTCGTCGCCCAGATGCCGCAAATGTCCCCAGCTGCCCCATTTCTTGGGCGCGTAGACGTCCATGTAGAGCATGAACAGCCCCCCGCCCAGCTGGGACCAGCCGTTGATCAACCGTTCGTATAGCAGCGCCATCTCCGGTGTATAGTTGAGATGCGTGAAGAACGCCGTCAGCGTGTCATCATGCACGCGCGGCCCCCGCCCGACGACATGCGAGCCGCCCTCATACATGACAAGGTCAAGGCCGTGGGCTCGCGCGATGTCCGCATGGTGGGGCAGCATCCGGTTGAGAAGATCATCCAGCGTGCCCTTGGGATCGCCCGTGATGGCCCCGTCGGCGAGCTCCTCGACCGCCCAACGGGTGGCAGCATCGAAACGATGCCGCTCGACGAAGTCCTCGAATGCCGCGCCCGAAAGCCCCTGCGCCCTGGCGGCGCGCTCGGCCTGCAACCGGCTGTCGCGTATCCAGCCACGCACCAGATCCACACGCTCGGACGTGCCCAGCACCGAGCCGAAATAGCCCGTCACCGCGTAGGCGTCGAAATAGCTGTAGGGCGGGGCGTTGGCCCCGGGGTTCTCGGCCACCCACAGCGGCGCCTCCAGGATCATCTCTTCCAGCCCGATCCAGCCCGTCTGCGTCGCGATCACGTTGACAAGCCGGTCCCGATGATCGGCAAACACATCGGACCAGAGCTTCGCCACCTGCGAGGCGCGCATGGCATAGTACTGAACCCAGCGATGCTCCTTGCCCCAGCGTTCCAGCGCCCGGGCCTCGGCCCAGTCGGCCTGATCGAACTGCCAATTCCAGACCTCGTTCGAGAACTCCACGTAGACCTTGGCATCCTCGTCCAGCTTCTCCAGCACGAGCCGGGCGAAGTTGCGGCTGTAGGCGTCATCGCTGAGATGCGGCATGTTGAACCAAGGCGCCGCGTCAAGCCGATTGGCCAGCCGCACCATCACCTCGACCGGCACGCCCCGCCAAGCATAGCTGAAATCCGAGGTCAGCGGGCGCTCTGCCCAGTCGGAGTGGCGGGAGTCGCTGGTCTGCATCCAGTTGACGAAACGCAACGCCTCGAAACCCTGCATGCGTTCAAGCCAGAGTGGGTTGAAAATCTCGCCGCGCCGCCAGGCGTCCTCATGCTCTTGCCTGACCACGCTGATGTTGCGCACGTAATCTCCGGTGCCGCGCGGATCCGTCCGCTGGATCTTGATGAGAACCATGCCGCCCGGCGTGAAATCGAAGGCGACCCGCCCCTCGCCGTAGCGCACGTTCCGCGCGGCGCCGGCAACCTCGACGATACCCTCGCCATCGAACCGAAGAACATAGCGCCCGGCATATATTTCGGCCCCTTCCGGCAGGTCGGTCAGGATCAGCGTGCCGATCGAGGCAAGGTCGCCCGGAATACTGGTTGGCCAGCCGTTCTCGTCAATCAATCCGCGCTCGCGCAGCTCGCTGAATCGCACGCCGCCCCACTGCCCCGGCTTGTGGCCGATCCATCCGCGCGCCGTCTTCATGACGTCGATAAAGGGCTGTTGCGTGCTCCAGTCGTTCACACCCGCAAGGTTGACGGCCATCGGCACGTCCTGCGCCCTTGTCAGCGCGGGTGCGAGCAAGATCATGACAGTGAAAAGCAGGCGGATCATTGCGGCACCCCGGTCTGCGGATGCCGGCGCACGACCTCCCAAACGGTCTGCTGCATCACGCGTGCGGCCTCCTCTCCGGGGGTGGCGGCGGGCGTGCCGTCGGCAAGGGTCAGCGCGTGCGGCAGACCCACCGGCGATGCCTGGTACAGAACGGCAAAATGCACCAGCGCAACGAGATAAGCGCCGATGTCATTGACGTGGATCGGGTCGAGCGTTCCGTCCTGCTTGCGCTTGAACAGATCCTCACGCGAGGTCAGGTCACCGATGCCGCCGCGCGCTTCCAGCTTTCGCACGAATTCCGCCATGACCTGCCCCGCGGGAATGAGATAGGCCGGGCGCTCGGGCTTGTTGCGGGCCAGGTCGGCGGCAAGGATCTCGCCGATCCAGTAACGGTCGAGATCCCGGTCGAGACGGGCCAGCCAGCCGTCGGGATCGTCCAGCCGGTGCCACGTCTCGTAAAGATAGATCCGTGTCTCGGGATCGGCCTGCCGGGCAAGTTCAGCCCATTTCGCGAAGTATTTGCCGGACTTGTGGTATTTCACCGCGTCGCGGATCTCGACCATTTCCGTAAGGACGACGGCATCGTAGTCTCCCGTGGCGATCGCCTCGCGCGCGGGGCGGAACCGGGGGTGAGCGTTCTCGGTATCGAAACCCTTGATATCCTCGTCCGGCTCCCAGTGTTCCATCAGCGATGTGCCCCAGCCAAGCTGGCTTTCGTAGCGGTGCCCGTCGCCGGCCAACTGGGCCAGCATCGCCGGCATGTTCCGGCCAACAAGGCTGTGGCCAACGTGAAAAACCCTGAGGCCATCGGCGGGCGGCGGCGCCGGTGTATCATAGGCCGCCTGGATCGTCGCCGCCGAAACCGGGGGCCGCGATGCCAGTTGCCATGCGGCCACGGCCAGAGCCGCCAGCAGGACAACCGCCGCAAGAATCAGGAAAATGGAACGATCTGCCATATCGGGATACCTCCGGACGCCCAGCCCGTCACCAAAGGGAAAGCCGCCGCTCGACGGGCGCCGCGGATAGACGGTATTCTTCGGCGATAGCGGTCACGATATGCCCGTCCTCGACGACATACCGCCCGAACAGCCGCGCGCCCCTGTCAAACCCCGGCACGGACTGAACGAAGGTTGCTTCGAATTGGCCTGTTTCAAGGTCCGTCGTGATCTCGACGTCGGTGAAATCGATCAACTGACGGCTGATCGCGAACTGGCACTTGTAGGTGCATTCCTTGGCGCTGAACACGAGCTTGGCCAGCCGGCCGCGCAGGTGGGCCGGCCGTGTCGACAACCAGGCGCGTTCGGGCAGCGTGCAGACTCCGGCAACCAGATCCTCATCGAGCGGCGTGTCCTCCTCCACGTCGATGCCAAGCCCCGACACAACATTGCCCGGCGCCACCACGGCCACGCAAATACGCCCGCCATGCGATATGCTTCCCGTCAGGTTGGCCGGCCAGACCGGGGCACGGTTCTCTGACTGGAGGACGGGCGCAGGGGGCATGCCCATCTTTTCCATGGCCCTGTGCACCGCCGCGCGCCCGGCCAGAAACTCCTTGCGCCGGCTCTCACGGCTTCCGGCGACAACCTGCGCCTCGGCCGCAAAGCACGGGGCGTGATCGGCCGTCGGGTCCGTGACGGCGACCGATACATTGGGCAGGAACAACGCCCTGATGCGTTCGGCCAGTGCCTCGTCCTTGTGGGGCGCGGCTGTCAAGGTCATGATGCCTGCCTCTCGCGTCCGGCACGCATGGCACGCCGCTTTGAAATGGTCGAGGCGCGGGCCTGGGCATCGGCCTTTTCACCGGGCTGCGGCCGGGTTTGTCCGGCGTCCTGTTCCGCCCCGTCGAGGTGCCGGGCCAGATCCCGCAGCACCGGATAGCGGAAGATATCGGTGATCGACAGGCTCCGGTCAGCGAAGGCCTTGCGCAGGTCCCGGTGCGCCTGGACGGCCAGCAGTGAATGCCCCCCCAGATCGAAAAAGTTGTCCTCGGCGCCGATATCCGGCAGGCCCAGAATACCGGCCCAGATTTCGGCAATGCGGCGCTCCGTTCCCGAGGTTTCGGGTCTTGTCTCCGATGTTGCGGCAGGCTTGGCACGCCCGGGCGCGGGCAGGGCGTTGCGGTCAACCTTCTTGTTCGGCGTTAGCGGTATGGACTCCAGCTTCACAAGGTCAGGCGGAACCATGGCCTCGGGCAACTCGGACGCCAGGTGCGCGCGCACGTCAGCTTCCGACACGGCCCCGGACACGGTGTAATACCCTGCCAGGCGGACATCTCCGGCCCCGGCCTGTCGCGGGACGACCACCGCGTCGGCCACAGCCGCATGGCTCTTGAGACAGTCCTCGATCTCGCCCAGCTCTATGCGTTGGCCGCGTATCTTGACCTGGTGATCGCGCCGGCCGAGATATTCCAGCTCGCCGTCGACGGTCCAGCGAACGATATCGCCGGTGCGGTAGACGCGCGCGCCCTCGGGCCCGAAAGGATCGGGCACGTACCGCTCCGCGGTCAGCTCCTCGCGCTGCCAGTAGCCGCGCGTCACACCGTCGCCGCCGATGCACAGCTCGCCGCTGTTTCCGGTGGGCACCAAGGCGCCGGACTCGTCCAGGACATACACCCGCGTATTGGCGATCGGGCGGCCGATACGCGCCGTGTGGCCCCGCGGCCGCCCGGTCAGACGATGTGCCGTGGACCAGACCGTTGTTTCGGTGGGGCCGTACATGTTCGTGATGCTGGCGCGGCTCGCGGCGTGCAACTCGTCCACGAGCGCGGCTGGCAGGGCCTCGCCGCCGATCAGCAATTGGCGCACCTGCCGCAGCGCCGTCCGTGCCTCGTCGTTCGTTATCAGCAGCCGGGCCATGGAAGGCGTGCATTGCAGATGCGTCACGTCGTGGCGAACGATCTGCGCGGCAAGCGAGAAGTCATCCTCGGCAGGGGCCGTGGCCGTGTTGGACGCGCGCAGCACGTCGGCCAGCGGTTTCAGCCCCTCCAGAACGAGCTCGGGCGCGATGCCGTAGTCTATCAGGCACGCGATCTCGGTCACGCCGATGCGCTTGAGTTGCTCGGCCCGCGCCACGCCGTCGGCAACGGTGCCGAACAGCCCCGCATCCTCGAAATAGCGCTCGAAGGCGAAATCAAGGATCGCTTCCAGCTCGTCCTCGCCAAGCGTGCCAAGATCCATCTCGAACGGGTTGGTGACCCCCTCGGGCCGCTTGAAGGCCGGAAACGCCCAGGCATATTGCTTGAGCAATCCCGCGGCGCTGCGCAGGTATTCGCGCATCGGACCGCGCGCCACCTCGCGCGCGGTTTCACGGTCCTCGGCGATGTAGCTGTGCAGCATCACGGTAACCTTGAAATCCGCCGGGTCATGTCCCGCTCCGCGCAGGGCATCGTGGTAGAGGCGGATCTTGTCGCCCACCTCTTCGATCGACTGGCCAAGCAGATGGGTCAGGATGTGCGCGCCGTTCTCGCCGGCCTCGCGCCATGTCTGAGGGTTGCCGGCCGTTGTCACCCACGTCTCCAGCTCGTCCGACACCGGCCGCGGCAAGGTTGTCACGGGCAGCATCTTGCCCGCCGCGGTCTCGAACTCCACCGCCTCGCCCCGCCAGAGCCGGCGCACCTGCCCAAGGGCCTCGAACAGTGCCGGCTTGTTCGCGGGCGGCGTGTTCTCGGGGCGCAGCACGAAGTCGTCCGGATGCCACCCCGAGGCAAAGGCCAACCCCGCGCGTCCTTCCGTGAGGTTGTCGATCACTGCCCAGTCCTCGGCGATGCGGGCGGGGTGATGAAGCGGGGCGACGATGCTGCCTGCCCGCACGGAAATATTCCGTGTCACCGCCGCCACGGCTGCCCCCGAAACCGAGGGGTTGGGATAAGGCCCGCCAAAAGCGTGGAAATGCCGCTCGGGGGTCCACACCGCGACAAAGCCGTGCTCGTCGGCGAACCGCGCTCCATCAAGCAGGAGCTGGTATTTCTGCCGGCCCGGACCATCGTCGTTGCCCCAGAAGTAGATGGAGAAATCCATCGGCTGATCGGATACCGCCATCGCGGCGCCGGAAACGGCGGCACGTGTCTCGCCGCCGCTGATCACCACCTTGAACCCGCGAGCAAGCGTATAGAACAGCTCCAGCGCGGAAATGTCGAAAGAGATGCTCGTGACCGCCAGCCAGACATTGCCCGCCTCCCGGTCCACGCAGTCATCCATGCCGCGGAAGAAGTTGGCGACGTTCCGGTGCTCGACCATCACGCCCTTGGGTTTGCCGGTAGAGCCGGAAGTGTAGATCAGATAGGCCAGATCGTCGGGGCGGCTGCCGCCGTCCACGTTGGGCACGTCGCCCTGCGCCTCTTGCTGCGTGTCCTCGATGATCATCACGCGGGCACCTGTCCGTGGGAGGTGGTCGGCGGTCGGCCGGTGGGCCAGCACCACGCGCGCCCCGCTATCGGACAGGACATGCCCAAGGCGCTCGGACGGGTGATCGGGATCGAGCGGCACATAAGCGCCCCCGGCCTTGAGGATCGCCAGCGCCCCGATCACCAGATCGGGCGAGCGTTCAACGCAAAGCCCGACATTGACACCACGCCCGACACCGGCACGACGCAAGGCTGCGGCCGCGGCATTGGCCCGGGCGTTGACCTCGCCGTAGCTTAGGGCGCTGTCCTCGTAGACCAGCGCGGTGGCTTGCGGCGTGCGTGCCGCCTGCACCTCGAAGGCGTGATGTATCGTCAGTGCCGGGTCATACTCGGCCTCGGTGCGGTTCCACGCGTCGAGTAGAATCTGCCGCTCGCTCTCCGGCACAGCCATCAGGTCCTCGACGGCCAGCTGTTCCGGTGCGACGGCCGCCACGCGGTCGAACATCGCCGTCAACCGCGCCGTGAGCAGGTCGATGGCCGCATCATCGAGCCGCGCGCGGTCGAAATGAAGCGTGCAACTGCCATCGGTCCCCAGAACCGCGTGGACGCACACCCCTTCGACGGCCACCCGGTCCTCGCAGGATACGGCGACAGCAGGCACGCGCAACTCCGACACCGCCGGATCACGCAGACCGAGATCGGCGGCAAAGCCGGCATGATCGGCGGCCCTTGTCATCTGCGCATCCAGCGCCGCAACGGCATCCGCCAACGTTTCACCCGGCTTGGCGTCGACACGCAACGGCACCCACGGTGCTGCCATGCGCGGCTCAGGCCGCTCCGGCGCGGAGGCCGTGACATGGGCGATATCGAGGCCCTGGCGTTGTTCGCCTTGTGCAGCCCACAGGCCGATCACGGTTTTCGATACAGCGGGGCCCATGCCGCCGGGCAAGGTGATCCGGCGTGCATACCACTCCGCCGCGCCCTTGGCGGGGTCCGCCAGCGGCACGTTCGCGGGCTCAAGGCGTTCCAGACGGGCGCGCCAGAAGGATTCGTGCCGGGCCAGCCGCTCGGCGCTCTGCGTGAGCCGCGCCGCCATCGCCGCGGTCATGGTGGGCAGCATCCCCCCCGGTTGCAGGACGGCGCGCAGATCCACGGGGCGGCCCGCCATGTCGACGATGTCCGACAGCGCGACAGCGCCCGACCCGGCCGCCACATGCAGGCCGCCAGACGTGAGTTCGAGGATCTGGCCCGGCCGGGCGCCCTCGGCCGCCTCGGCGTCGAGCAGCCGCGCCTTGCGCACGAAAAACGTGTTCTCGCCGGTAAAGAGCCGGGGCAGGCCAAGAGGATTACGATACCCCGAAAAGTCCAAGGCGCGTACCAGCCGGGCGATATCCGCGGCAGACCGCGCGAAATCGATATACCCTCCCGCCTCGGGGCGGCTGTTCGCGCCGAAATACATGCGCTGCGAAAAATCCTGAGGCGCGCGGCGCAGATCGCCGGTTTCGAGCTGCGGCAAAAGCTCTGC
The DNA here is from genome assembly GCF_044472985.1 of Roseovarius salis. Taxonomy (NCBI): domain Bacteria; kingdom Pseudomonadati; phylum Pseudomonadota; class Alphaproteobacteria; order Rhodobacterales; family Roseobacteraceae; genus Roseovarius; species Roseovarius salis. The sequence goes on from NZ_JBISDG010000036.1 coordinate 19,906, forward strand.
AAAGCTTTCCAGCCCGGCGGCGTAGCATTTCGAGTTGAGCGAGTGTGCAGTCTCTTCGGCATCGACCGGGATCTGCCGCGTTGCGAGGATATCCCCACGGTCGGCCCCTGCCTCCATGACGTGCCAGCTCACGCCATGGGTCGCCTCGCCCGCCAGCAATGCCCAGACGGGAGTGTTCAGGCCGGCATATCGTGGCAACGGCCCGTCATGAAAGTTGACCGCACCCTTTTCCGGCAGTGCGAGAACGTCATCGGGCAACATCCTGAGATTGGCGATGCTGAGCAGCCAGTCGAACCCTTGCCCGGAGGCAACGGCGTGCAGTGCGTCGAGCTCCGTGTGACAGGGCAGGCCCCTGCCCTCCGCCCATTCGCGAACGCGGGCATTCCCGCTTATCACCGCCGCGATGGCGTGACCGCGCTCCAGCATCTGATCGCCGCAACCGACGAGCAGCGTTTCTTCCCCGATGAGAACTGCCGACACTTTCGTCATTTCGATTTCTCCGCAACAGGTTTCGTTTCCGGCCATGGCGCCGCGCGGCGGAAAGCATGGCGGACGTAATGGAGGGCTAGGTCCCGCAGGAAATGCGGCGGGTCGCCAAGGGGCTTGCCGGACAGCGCCACCCGCAGCCGCCAGATCGCGCCCCCCGTGATCCGCGCGAGGGTGGCCATGCCGGCATAGGCCGGGCCGCGTGTCTTGGTGAAGTAATGCAGCCGTGAATCCAGCCAGTATTGCGGCGTCCGTTTCCACAGCTTCATGCCGGTGGAATACGAGCCGACATGCGTTACCCGGCTGCTACAGACATAGTGCGTTTCCCATCCCGCCTCGGCGGCGCGATGGCAAAGCTCCGTCTCCTCGAAATAGAGAAAGAAGGTTTCATCGAACAGCCCGGTCTGGTCGAGCATGCGGCGGCGAAGCATGGCCGACGCACCGGCAACCCAGTCAACGCGTTGCGTCCTGTCCGGCAGCGGCATCGGCACGACCGACCCCTTCAGCAGCCGCGAGACGATGCCGGTGCGGATCGCCCCCTCGAATTCGCCGGCGACCGAGGGGAAGCGGAACGCCGTCTGGTGGGGTGTCCCGTCCACACCCTCGATGGCGCTGCCCGCGATTCCCGCCTTTCGGTTCTCACGCATGAACGCCAGAAGGTTGCGGATCCCACCGGGCTGCGGGAACGCGTCGGAGTTGACGATATAGTAGTAGTCGGGCTGCGTGCCGTCCGAAAGGCCCGCGCGCATGGCAAAGTTGTTGCCCGCGCCGAACCCGCCGTTCTCACCGGTCTGGCGCAGCATCACGCGCCCGTCGCGCGAAAGGCCATTGGCCTCGATCGCTTCCGAGAGCCTTTCGTGGGAGTCGTCGCCGGAGCCGTTGTCGACGACAACGATCTCGCCGTTGATGCCCTCCATCTCTCGCATGACGGCATCGAGCGATTTCAGCGTCATTTCCGGCGACCGGTAGTTGAGGATGATCGCCAGGACCGTTGGACTTGCCATGCAGTTACTCCGCTGCTGTTCTCGCCGCCACGGTATGCGCGCGGTTCCCTGCGGGATCGGATTCGCGCACGAGGGCATTCAGGTGCTTGGCCAGAACCCGGACGTTGGGCATCAGCACCATGCTGTCGTGATCGCCGGGCACCTCGATGACGCGGAGGTCGGAAATCCACGGCGACCATGCGTTATCCTCGAACACGTATTCCCGCTCCCGGCTGACCCAGTTGCCGCCTGTCACCTTCCAGTGCCGATCAAGCGGCGGGCGGAAGAGCACGGTCGGGGTATCCGTCGCCTCGAGGCTGTAGCGGGCCACCGCCTGACGGAAGGCCATCTCGATCCGCCGGTTGTTGAAACTACCCTGGTCACCGCGCCCGTCCTGATCGACATGGCGCGCACGCTTGGCCCGCTCCCACGCCCATCGATTGGCCGCCCACTCCAGCAAGTAACCGGGGCCCTTGCGCCGGATGTCCTGCAGTTTCATCAGCGCCTTGTCAGCCGCGCGCAGCGATGGCCGCACGGGCAGCGGCGTATCCAGCAGGACCAGACGCGACACGTCCTTGCCACGCGCCTTCAATTGACGCGCGATCTCGTAGGCGGTAATCCCGCCGCCCGAAAATCCGCCCAGCAGGAAAGGCCCCTCTGGCTGGATGGTCAGTATTTCCTCGACGTAGTCCGATGCCGCCGCCTCGATGGTCGTGTGCGGCTCCTCCGTGCCGATGAGGCCGCGCGCCTGGATACCGTAAACCGGGCGGTCCTCCATCTGGAGCGCGAGATGACGCAGGTTCAGAACGTTCCCGAACATGCCGGCGACCACGAAGAACGGGCGCCGCCCGCCGGTCTCCGCGCTGTTCAGCTTGACCGCGAAGCGCTGCGCCGGCGGGTCGTCGGCGGTTCGGCCCTTGGGGGCGTCGCCGGTCGTGACGGGGGCTGCGCCACCGGTGCGCGCCTCGATCAGGGCGGCGCATTTCTCGATCGTCGGGGCTTCCAAGAGCACGGATATGGGGAATTGCACGCCGAACTCACGCTTTACCGCCGCGAAGAGGCGCACGGCCAGCAGCGAGTGCCCGCCCAGATCAAAGAAGCTGTCCCGGACGCCGACCCCCTCGACGCCAAGCAGGCCTTCCCAGATTTGGGCCAGCTTGGTCTGCACCGCCGTTTCCGGTGCGGCGTAGTCCTCTGCAAGCTCAGGACGCTCGAAGGCCGGTGCCTCCCGCCCCGCGCTTTCCTGCCTTTCAGCCAGCGCAACCAGCCGCGAAAGATCGAGCGGCGAGACGGCGATCTGTGCCTCGTTTCGGGCCATCGCGCGGCGGAGCGCGTCCACCCCTTCGGCGGGACGGATACCGAGCGCCACCATGCGCTGCATCTGCGCCTCGGCGCGCGACGGCGCGGCCTGCGCCTCGTCTAATTCCACCGCGGTCGGCGGCAAGGGCGCTCCGGCGAGGGCGGCCCCCTCGGCCAGACGCTGCATCTGGAAATTCCCGATCTCGGCCACGATCTCGCCGTCGGGGTCGCAGATCGTCACATCGAACACTGCCAGGCCCGCGGTCGCGTCCGTCTCGGACCGCAGCCGCACGCAGCTGACGACGTCCGCGGGCAGGACACGGTAGAGTCGCACACTGCCATAACTTACGGGCACCCAGAGCCGGTCGGCCGTGTAGCCCTCGATGAGCTCCATCGCCCACCCCGTGGCGAGGTCCATCAGCGCCGGATGCAGAAGGAACCCCGACTCGAGATCGCCGCGGCAAGGCTCGGGCAGGGACAGCCGCGCCATCCCCTCGCCCGCGCCGAGCTTCGCATCCTTGACCACGCGCCAACGGGGCCCGAATTTCAGGTGCGCCTCCTGCGGTGAGACAAAACCGGACCCGGTCATGTGGGCCGAGCGCGCCGGGCAGCGCCGGGCCATGTCGGCAAGGTCGACCGCCTCTCGCCGCACGGCGACAGAAACGGGCGCGATCTTCGCCTCGGCATGCAGAACCGTGCCGGCCCGGCCGTCATGCTTGCGCGTGCTGCGCGCCTCGAACCGCATGGCCGCCCCGGCAAGCGAAAGCCGCGTGCACACCTCGCGCGGCCCGTCGGAGGCAGCGTCGAGCGGGCGCAGAAACACCACGTCGCGCATTTCCACCGGCAATGTGCCGCCAGCCTCGGCATAGGCCTCGAGCGCAAGTTCGAGATATCCGGTTCCCGGCATTACCGCCGCACCGTTGCTGGTGCGGTGTTCGGCCATGACCCAGTGATCCTGATCATCCAGGTACGCGCGACCGAGCATGTCGCCGGTGTTGCCCCTTGCACTGTCTTGCAGCATGGGGACGGCCGTCGCCGGGGTCCAGCCGGGCACGGCATCGTGGGCTGCGCCCTGCGCGACCGCGCGGGCGGCCATCCCGACCGTGTTCCAGATCCCCCAGTTCAGCGCCAGCACACGCGTGCGGCCCGATGCACGGCTCTTGGCATAGGCGTTGAGATACTCGTTCGCCGCGATGTAATCGATCTGCCCCTCCGGCCGCGTGACGGTGCTGGTCGAGGAGAAAAGCACCATGTGATCCAGTTCTCCGTCGGCGAAGATCGTGTCGAGCACGCGCAGCCCATGCACCTTGGGGGCAAACACACGTTCGATATCCGGCGCGTTCTTGGACAGAAGCGGCCCGTCGTCGAGCAGCCCGGCGGCGTGGATGACGCCGTGGATCGTTCCGAATTCCGCGCGCGCGCGCTGCACGACCGCGCGCATGCCATCCACGTCGCACACATCAGCGGCCTCGACGCGGACGCGGCTGCCCGCGGCCTCGATCTCCTGAATGGCGAGGATGCGGCGGGCCGTGTCGTTGTCCCCCCCGGCCAGCCGCGTGTAGCGCGCCCACTCCGACCGCGGCGGCAGGTCGCTGCGCGCGATCAGGACGAGGTTGACCCCGTGCCGTTCGGCGAGATCACGTGCGACGGCAAGGCCGATACCGCCCATCCCGCCCGTGATCAGGTAGGTCCCACCATCCCGGAACCCCGGGGCATTCCCGGCGCCGGGCTCCGACAGGGGCGCGCGCTCCCAGCTCAGCTCGTAGCGGCGCCCGTCACGGTAAACGGCTGTCAGGTTCGCCGGATCCGCGAGGATTTCCTCCAGAAGCTGGTCCGCGACCGCCGGCGCCTGGGGCTGCGCCCCCCCCATCAGCTGCGCAAGCCTGCCACGGGGCACGGGCCGCGGGGGCGTTTCCACATCGACCTGCGCGACCGTCAGGCCCGGCAATTCCTTGGGAATGGTACCGGCGGGCCCCGCAATCATTGCCTTTTCAGGGCAGGGCAGTGGTTCGTCGCGCAGTTGCGCCGCCCCGTTGGTCAGCACGGTCAGGTGCATGACCTCGGGCCTGTCCACCGCTTCGGCGGCCTGGGCCAGGTGCAACAGGCTCTGGAAGCCATGCTCGATGTTGCGGGTGAAGAAATCGCTCCCGGGGCGAAAGGTTTCATCGCCGGTAAGAAGCCATGCATGCACCACCCTGTCCGGCAGCCGCCCGTCCGCGGCGAGGGCCTCCAGCAGGGCGGTATACCCTTCCGGACCCTGATCCGGCGCAAGGCGGTACTCGGCCTCGTTCAGACGCACGAAACTGTCGCCCGGGCGCACGACGGTCGTCTTGTGGCCGGCCGCGGACAGCTCCGCGGCGAGCGCGTCGCATACGCCCTCGTCATCCGCGAAGAAGAGCCAGTCGTTCGGGCTGTCCGCGCCGAGCGTGTCGCGCCTGTTTACCGGGCAGGCGGCGTAACGCGGCTGCCAGACAGGCAGATACCCCCAGTCGGCGATATCCTCGGCCCGGGGCGGCAGGGCATCATCCTGGGAATTGCGCGTCTCGCCCGGTTCGATGAAGTAGCGCCGGCTCTGGAACCGGTAGGTTGGCAGCACGACGCGATTGCGGCGGGCCTCGCCCCAGATCTGGGCCCAGTCGGCCTCGATCCCGCAGGCCCAGAAACGGCCGACCACGCCCAGCAGATACTTGTCATCGGGGATGTCATCCTGCGGATGGCGCAGCGCGCTGAGAACCTGCCCGGGCTGCACCGCGTCCGACATCTGGGCGAGCGAACTGAGCGCCCGTCCCGGGCCGACCTCGAAGAACACCCGGTCGCGGCGCGCCGCCAGAGTGTTGATTCCATCCGCGAAGTGCACGCAGTTGCGCAGCTGCTGCACCCAGTATTCCGGGTCGGTCGCCTGCTCCGGCGTGATCCAGTCCCCGGTACGGTTCGAAACGAAGGGCACCTCGGGCGCGTGCAGCTCCAAGCGCTCTAGAAAGGACCGGAATTCTGGCAGGATCGGGTCCAGCATCCGCGAATGCGCCGCGATGTCGATGTTGATCCGCTGGCAGTCTATATCCAGCCCACCCAGCCGGTCCTGCAACTGATCGAGCCGGTCCTGAGGCCCGGACACGGCGCAAAGCCCCGGCGCGTTGACGCTCGCGATATCCAGACCGTCGTCGATCATCTCCTTCAGTTCGGCCGCGGGCAAAGACACGCTGAGCATCCCCCCCGGCGCCACCGTGTCGAACAGTCGCCCGCGCAAGAGCACGAGATCGATGCAATCCTCGAACCGCATGACGCCCGACAGCGCCGCCGCGGTATTCTCGCCCATGCTGTGCCCGATCAGCGCAGCCGGGCGGATGCCCCACGACATCCACAGCCGCGCGAGCGCGTATTCCACGATCATGATCAGGGGCAGCTGAACCGATGGCCGCTTCAGCCTGTCCTCTGCCGCGGCGCGGTCTTCCGGGGCCGGCAGCCACAAGGCGCGAACGTCGTAATCCAGCCGCGAATCCAGATGCGAGAGCCCGCGGTCCATCCATTCCGCAAAGACCGGCTCGGTTTCGTAGAGGTCGCGCGCCATGCCTGCATACTGCGCGCCCCCGCCGGGAAACATGAACACGACATCCGGCTGCTCGCCCAGGCGCTTGTGGGTGAAAACCCGGTGCGGATCGCCCGACTCCAGCAGGGCGGCGGCCTCCTCGTGGGTTTCTGCCACGAGCACGCGGCGCTCGTCGAAGGCACGGCGCCCTTCCTTGAGCGTATGCGCGATATCGGCCAAAGGCTGCCCGGACGCCGCGCGCATGTGCGCGGCCAGCGCCTGTGAATTGGCATCGAGCGCCGCCTTGCCATGTGCCGATAGGCACAGCACGTGAAACGGCCAGTCCGCTTCCTCGGAGTCCCGGCGTGCAGGGGCTTCTTCCAGCACGGCGTGCGCGTTGGTCCCCCCGACACCGAGCGAGTTCACACCGGCCCGGCGCGGCGTTTCACCGGCGGGCCATTCGGACAACCGGTCATTGACACGGAACGGGCTCGTTTCGAAATCGATCGCGGGGTTGGGCCGCTCGAAGCCGAGGCTCGGCGGAATCTGGCGGTGATACAGCGAAAGGCTGGCCTTGATCAGGCTGGCGACCCCGGCCGCTGTGTCGAGATGGCCGATATTCGTCTTGACCGACCCGATGCGGCAATGCCCCGTCCGATCGCTGCTTTCGCGGAATGCCTCGGTCAGCGCCGCCACCTCGATGGGATCGCCCAGATACGTGCCCGTGCCGTGGCATTCGACGTACCCGATACTGTCCGCGCTGACCCCGGCATCGTCCAGCGCCCGAGCCACGGCCGCAGCCTGTCCATCCACACTTGGGGCGAGGTAGCCCGCCTTGGCCGCGCCGTCATTGTTGATTGCCGTGCCCTTGATGACGGCCCAGACATGGTCGCCGTCGGCCACCGCATCCGAAAGACGCTTGAGCGCCACGGCCCCGGCGCCGCTCCCGAAAACTGTGCCCTGTGCACGGTGGTCGAAGGCGTGGCAATGCCCGTCAGGGGACAGGATCTCGTTTTCCTTGAAAAGATAGCCGCGCCCCTGTGGCAGCTCGATGGTCGACCCCCCCGCCAATGCCATGCTACATTCGCCCGCGCGCAGCGCCTCGCACGCATAGTGCACGGCCACCAGCGAGGTGGAACAGGCTGTCTGGACGTTCACGCTCGGCCCTTTGAGGTCGAACACGTGGCTGACCCGCGTGGCCAAGAAATCCTTGTCGTTGCCGGTATGGCGGAGCAGGAACATGCCCACATCATCGACCAGATCGGGGTTGGAACAGATGTTGAAATACAAGTAGCTGCCCATGCCGCAGCCGGCGAAAACCCCCACATCGCCGCTGCCAGTGCCCGGCGCGTGCCCCGACTGCTCCATCGCCTCCCAGCATACCTCGAGGAACTTGCGGTGCTGCGGATCGAGGATTGCCGCGTCCTTGGGTCCGAACCCGAAGAACTCGGCATCGAACTCGGCGAATCCCTGAAGCGGCGCGGCGGCCGGCACGTAGTTGCTGTCGGCCATCAACTCGGGGCGCTCGCCCGCATCGCGCAGGCGGGCCTCGTCGAGACGTTCGATGCTCTCGGTTCCGCTGGCGAGGTTGCGCCAGAACTCTTGCGTGTTTTGCGCCCCCGGCACCTTGAGCGACATCCCGACAATGGCGATGTCGTCATCGTGACGGCTGCGGCTGACATCCCGAGCGCGCATGTTGACTGGTCCTCATTTGCGAAGGTCTACACGTCCATAGTGCGGTATCGGACGGTAATCCTGGAACAAAATTCATCGATGATCAGATCAATTAGTTGATCCAAATCGTTGTTTTAAATGTGATAAATTTTTGGCACCTTGACCGGCAAGCACCGGGAGACCGCAACAATTCCGGCAATAGAAACAGATTGGTGACCGGTCGAACACAAACGGCCGGCTGCCCGGCGCATCAAGCCGCCGCGATTCTCCGGCGGGGGCTGCCGCGCGGCGCGGCATGGCGGGTCAAAAGGGCTTGGTATCGCGCGGCGCGGCGCCCTCGGCTATATCGCGTGCTGGCGTCTCCGGGGCGCGCGAGCGGCCGCTGTGTCCGCGCGCCTGTCGCGCTCGCAGTATCCAAGCAGCGCACCGGCAATCAGCCACGTGTACGGCGTCAGGATCGCGTTGATCAGCATGTCGACCATGGTGATCGCCAGAATGAGCGCGAGCGCCGCGACATGGCGGGACACGGCGTTCGGTGCCATCCGCCGCCACAGGATCACGACGGGACCGGCCAGCAGGCCCATAAGGCTGGCATACCCGACCCAGCCATACGTGCCAAAGGCAATGATCCACTCGCCGTCGGGGATGGAAACGATCTCGCCCGTCCCGGGATCGCGCACGAGGTTGCGCCCCCATCCGCCCCAGCCGAACAGACGTTTTTCCTCTGCCCGCTCGAGAAGCTGTTCTTCGTTCTCGAAACGGAATCCGAGCGATTGTGCCCTGTCGGGGTTGATCGCATCGGCCCATCCGAGAATCGCTTCGAGCGGCACGAGATCATGGTCGCGCAGCACCGGGTAGAGCACGGCAACAAAGGCGAAAAGGACCGCCAGCCGCACCTGGAGCCGCGGCCCCGAAAACAGAAGCAGCGGCACCAGCGTCATGGCATAGAGCATCGGTGCAAGGCTCTTGCAAAGCACCAGCACGAACAGAAGGTAGACCGTCGCCGCAAGAAAACGCCCCCGCATCACGCCATCCGAACAGCGTGCAAGCACGGCCGAGGACACCGCGGCGGTCATCAGGAAGAAGGCCAGCCAGAGCGCATGCGGCAGGAACACGAGCGGCCGGAACCCTTCCTCGCGCATCATCTGTGCGAAGTTGTGCTGAAAAAACCCGTAGATCCAAGTGTTTAACTGTGGGCTCAGACGGACCTCGACGAGGGCGGGAAGGGAATATGCCAGCCCGCCCACCGCCAGCGCGAGAAGCAGCTCGCGCAGCCCACGGTCGGACGACAGGAATGCCCGGCCGAGCAGGAAGGGGATGATCGTGATGATCTTGCCGGATATCACCGAAAGCACGTCGATCACCCTCAGCCCGGGCAAACGCCCGCTCTGCTGGCTGACGGGGCCGACAGACTCGGCACCGAAAACGATCGGGTCGGAATTCGTCAGAACGGTCGGGACCGCGCCGGCCACGAACAGGAACAGCAGCACGCGCATCACCCGGCTATCCGGCCAGACCGGCAGGCTGCGGCGCGCGATAAGCAGGCAGAAGGCCAGCGCGCACAGGCTCGGGATCGATGTCTTGTCGAAGTCCGGCACAAGCGGGAAATCGAACTCCGCGCGGGGCGGCAGGAGAAGATACCCGCCCAGCAGGCTCCAGATGATCGCCCGCTCAAGACACAACCTGCGGAACAGTATCAGGCAGACCACGGGCCATGCCATCAGCATCAGATATGCAAGCGTGTTCGGCATGCGCGCGCGTTCTCAGCCCTGCCCTTGCCGGCCCACCGGGCCCGTCCCGCGCGACGCGGGCAAGGGGCGGATTTTCTGGTGGCCGCGACCGATTTTTTTGACGATACAGGCAGTTGAATACATTACGTGTCAATCTCGCGGGCTGGTCGGGTCATACGTGCAGTTTTCCATCGCCGATAACCAGATCGAGGTGAACGTACCCGATCTTGACACCCTGTCGCACGAGCTGACGGCACGGCTTGTCGCCGGCGACGGCTTCGCTCTGGCCACGCTCAACCTCGACCACATGGTCAAGATCGCCGCAGACCCTGCCTTCGCCGCAGCCTATGCACAGCATGACATGGTCGTCGCGGACGGCAATCCCGTGGTCGCCCTGTCGCGCCTCGCGGGCCATCCGGTCGCGCTGCTTCCCGGCGCGGACCTCATCCTGCCCTTGTGCCGACTGGCCGGCCGGACCGGCACGAACATCGCCCTGATCGGAAGCGACGCGGCGACGCTGGAGGCCGCCGGCACGACCCTCGAACAGCAGGTTCCTGGGCTGCGAATCGTTTTGCGCCATGCACCGCGGATGGGCTTCGACCCGGATGGGCAGGAAGCCGACGAAATATTCCACAGTCTGTCCTGCGCGGATGCCGGGCTCTGTTTTCTCGCGCTCGGCGCACCCAAGCAGGAGCGCTTCGCCGCGCGCGGACGCCGCGAGGCTCCGCGCGTCGGCTTCGTTTCGATCGGGGCGGGCCTCGATTTCATCGCGGGCCGGCAACGACGCGCCCCGAAATGGGTCCGGCGGCTGGCAATGGAATGGCTGTGGCGGGCTTTGCACGATCTGCCGCGGCTCGGCCCGCGCTATGCCCGGTGTTTCGCCATCCTGCCGGGACAGGTGTGGCGCGCAATCCGCCAGAGGCTGTCGCGGCGCTGACACCGTCATGACCGGTACTCTATGAGCTCGGCACGGCGCCCCGACATCCGCCGCGCGTAATACCGCGCAACGCCCACGGCCTCGGCGAATTTCGCCAGCGTGGTAAAGAACGCCCACTCCCACGCGGCGCGCCGGGCAGCGCCATGTCGCACCGCCAGCCTTACGACCTGCAACGGATAGGCCAGCAGCAACGCGACCGCCGCGGGATGCACCAGCCCGGCCGCGATGGTGACGCCCGGCAATCCGGCGCCCCAGAACAGGGCGCGGCGGGTTTCGCGCACCCAGTGCCGTTCGGGTGACGCGCCGTGCAGGGCCGCGCCCTCTGCAAACGCGTGGCCCGCCCGCACGCAGCGCCGCCACCATTGAGAAAACCGCATCATGCGGGCGTCATGCAATGTCATCTCGCGGTCAAGCCGCCAAATGCGCCACCCCGCCTGCCGCAGCCGGACACACATCTCTGGCTCTTCGCCCGCGATCAACGTGCCATCGAACCCGCCGACGGCATCGATCGCGGCCAGCCGCGCCAGCGCGTCACCACCGCAGGCGGGCACCTCGCCCGTCGGACCGGCCCACTCCATGTCGCACAGACGGTTGTAGACCGACGCATCGCCTTTCTCCTCGCGCCGCCGTCCGCACGCAATGGCAACCTCGGGGCGTTGCGCCATCAGCGCGCGTGCGGCGGCCACCCACCCCGCGCGCACGACGCAATCGCCATCGACAAACTGGACGAATTCAACCTGTTCACGGTCCAGCGCCCCGACACCCGCGTTGCGGGCGCGCGCCGCGGTGAATGGATGCGCCGTGTCCAGCTGAACCACCGTGACCCCCTGGGCGAGGGCATGGGCAACGCTGCCGTCGGTCGAGCCCGAATCGACGTAGACGATGCGCTCTACCTGGTTGCGCAACGAGGCGAGGCAGGCCAAGAGGCGTTCACCCTCGTTGCGCCCGATCACCACTGCCGCCACCCGGCATGTCGCCCCGCCAGGTTCTTGCGCATCCTTGATCATGTTCGCCGACTGGACCCCGCTGTTTCTGCCGCCTTGCGCATCCTAAGCAGAAACATGTCATAAGTCGGTCGGAGCGGCGGCAATTTCTTTGTCACGCCGTAACGCGGCCAGCCGCAGCAGGGGACCACCACCCGTCCAGCAGGGCGTCAGCGCGCCTGCGCCGCGCCGTCCAACTGCTGATGGATGCTGACATGGCTCATGATGTCACGCATGGTCAGCAGCCCCGCAAGCCGGTCGCCCTCGGCCACCATGAGCCGGCTGACATTGTGTTGCTGCATGACCCCGATCGCATCCAGCACCGAGCAGTCCGGCCCCACGATCCGGGCCGCGCTGTCCGCCGCGAGGATATCCGCGGCCACCCGCTGGCCGCGCTTGTCCGGGGGCACCTTGCTCACGTCATCCAGGCGGACGCAGCCAAGCAGCCTGCCATCACGCAGGACGGGGAAAATCTTGTGATTGAAGCGGTAGAAATAGTTCTCGATCATGTAGTCGACGGGCGTGTCGTCGGGAACCGTGACCGGATGTCTGACCATCAGCCGGCTTACGGGCACGTCATCCAGCAAGCTGGTCATGGTCATGCGCATCTCGGTGGACCGGGCCGCCCCTATGATGAAGAGCCCGATCAGCGCCTGCCACATGCCCGCCACCACGTTGCCCGACACCGCGTTGAGAAAACCGAGCGCAACCAGCAGCGACCCCAGAACGCGCCCGGTACCGGCCCCTATGCGGGTGGCGCGCGGCAGGTCGTTCGTCCACCACCAGATCCCGGCACGCAACACGCGGCCACCGTCCAGCGGAAAGGCGGGGACGAGGTTGAAGGTCGCGAGGACAAGGTTGATCAGGCCGAGATAGGAAAACAGCTCTGCCAACGCGATACCCGGCGCCGCCAGCGCCACGAGGTAGAAGACCGCCGCCAGCACGTAGCTCGCGATCGGCCCGGCAATCGCCATGAGGAATTCGGACTTGGCGCTCGGCGGTTCCTGTTCCATCTCGGCCACCCCGCCGAAGATGAACAGGGTGATGCCCTTGATCGGGATGTCGTAGCGGCGTGCGACGATGGCGTGGGAAAACTCGTGGAACACGATGGAAAAGAAGAGCCCCAAAGCCCCCGCCACGCCGAGAACCAGCGCCGTTTGCGGGTCCAGCCCGTCGATCACGGCCGGGAAATATCCCTGCGCAAGCGACCAGACGATCAGAACGGCCAGGATGAACCACGTCAGGTCGAGGCTGACGCGGAAGCCGAGCAGGGAGAAGAGTTCGAATTTCTTCGTGAACATCGCGGCGGGCTCCCAAGGTATGCCGAACGACGCGCGGTCAGCGTCGCCTTCCCGTCTCAACATGGGGGACAGCCAACGCCGGATCAATGTGCCGGCAGGCGGCGGCGGTGAATCCGCCCTCACTGCGTGGCCGTTTCACGGAACGTTGCCGTCGCCGGCAAAGACCGGCTTGGTGGTCAGGTCGCCCCGCCAGAGCACGTAGGCCATGATGGGCGCGTTCCACGTGGTCAGGGCATGCGGCGCATCGGCGGGGTGAAAGGCGACGTCACCGCCCCGCAGCGTGCGCGTCGACTGGCCGTCACACGAAAACTCGCCCTCGCCCGCGATGACGAGATACAACTCTTCCGCCGGGTGATGGTGCCGGGGATAGTGGAAACCCGGCGCCTGGTAGACGATGAAACTGCGCATGCCCTCGGCCACAAGCGGCGTATCCCGGCCGAGAATCTCGAAGGCACCGAAATGTCGATGCAGGGCTTCCCCGCCATCCTGGTCGCGATAGGTGTCCCGCCAGATTGCCGACCCTGCCGCCGCGAGCACGGCATCGCGGAATCCGGGAAACGGGGTGTCCGCCCGGGGCATGGTCATGCGCATCGCATCGCATAACGGGTCGTGACGCGGCTCGACATCCCGCCCCGCGACGCCATCGGGGAACGGGCAGAACGCCGCGAGTTCCGGCACGCGGTGGTGAACCGCCTGCGCCGTTTCCAGCAATGTCTGCCAATGCGCATCCAACATACCGGGCGGACCGTATCGAAGGATCGCGCCGTGTCAAGAAACGAGGGCGGGATGTGACGGTGGTGCTTACCGGCGCCGGCTCACGTGTTGAACAGAAAGTGCAGCACGTCGCCATCCTTGACTTCGTAGGACTTGCCCTCGGCCCGCATCTTGCCGGCCTCCTTCGCGGCCTGCTCACCGCCCAGGGACACGAAATCGTCATAGGCGATGGTCTCGGCGCGGATGAAACCCTTTTCGAAATCGCCGTGGATGACCCCGGCGGCCTGAGGTGCAAGCGTGCCGCGCCTGATCGTCCAGGCACGGGCCTCTTTCGGTCCCACGGTGAAATAGGTCTGCAATCCCAGAAGGTCGTATCCGGCGTGAATCAGGCGGTCCAGCCCGGGTTCCTCCAGCCCCATCTCCTCGAGGAACATGGCCGCCTCCTCGGCGTCCAGCTGGCTGATCTCCTCCTCGATGCGCGCCGAGATCACGACGCTCGCCGCGCCCTGCGCGCGCGCCATTTCCTGCGCACGGGCAGACAGGGCATTGCCGGTGGCGGCGCTGGCCTCGTCCACGTTGCAGACGTAGAGAACCGGCTTGGTCGTCAGAAGCTGGAGGTTCTTCCAAGCGCGCGCCTCGTCCTCGGACACATCCACGAGGCGGGCAGGCTTGCCGTCCTCCAGCATCTGCTGCGCCCGCGCAAGCAGCTTGTCCTGCAGCACCGCCTCGGCGTCGTTGCCCTTGAGCTTGCGCACCAGCCCTGCGCGGCGCTTTTCGATCGATTCAAGGTCCGCCAGCATCAGCTCCGTCTCGATCACCTCGGCATCTGCCACCGGGTCGACGCGCGCCTCCACATGCGTCACGTCCCCATCCTCGAAACAGCGCACCACATGCGCGATCGCATCCACCTCGCGGATGTTGGCCAGAAACTGGTTGCCGAGGCCCTCTCCCCTGCTGGCCCCTTTCACCAGCCCGGCGATGTCGACGAAGGTCATGCGGGTGGGGATGACCTGTCGCGACTTGGCAATCTCGGCCAGCCTGTCCAGCCGGGGGTCCGGCACGGCGACCTCGCCCACGTTGGGCTCGATCGTGCAGAACGGGAAATTGGCCGCCTGCGCCGCGGCGGTGCGCGTGAGCGCGTTGAAAAGCGTGGACTTGCCCACGTTCGGCAAGCCGACGATCCCCATCCTGAACCCCATTGCGCGCCCTCCTTGGCCTTGTCGCGGGCGCATCTACGGCGGCGCGGCGGGCAAGGTCAAGCAGGGCATTGATTTCCGCCCCTCTTTGGGTCACACCCGGCGCGGAGCAGAGCCGAGGACGCCCATATGACCCGTATAGACACCAAGTTCGCCGATCTCAGGCAGGCCGGCAAAAAGGCCTTCGTTGCGTATGTCATGGCGGGCGACCCCGATTACGAAACATCGCTTGAACTGGTAAAGGGACTGCCCGGTGCAGGCGTCGACATCATCGAGCTCGGCCTGCCCTTTACCGACCCAATGGCGGATGGCCCGACCATCCAGCTGGCCGGACAGCGCGCGCTGGAGGGCGGGCAGACATTGCAGCGGACCCTCGACATGGCCGCCGAGTTCCGCAAGATCGACCAGACCACGCCGATCGTTATGATGGGATACTACAACCCCATTTACAACCGCGGCGTCGACCGTTTCCTGCAGGATGCCAAGGCGGCCGGAATCGACGGGCTGATCGTGGTCGACCTCCCCCCGGAGGAGGACGAGGAACTGTGCATCCCGGCCCAGAAAGCGGGGCTGAATTTCATCCGGCTGGCCACGCCCACCACCGACGACAAGCGCCTGCCCAAGGTCCTGACCAACACAAGCGGTTTCGTCTATTACGTCTCCATCACCGGAATCACCGGGGCGGCGGCGGCGCAGGCTGCCGATGTCGGCCCCGAGGTTGCGCGGATCAAGGCAAAGACCGACCTGCCGGTGGTGGTGGGCTTCGGCATCCGCACCCCGGAAACAAGCCGCGAGATCGCCGCAGTCGCTGACGGGGCCGTTGTCGGGTCGGCCATCGTGGGCCGGCTGGCCGACGGTGAGAGCGTGCCGCAAGTGCTCGATTTCGTGCGTGGCCTTGCAGGCGGCGCGCACGAAGCCTGAGACCCTAACGATTTGTATTCATTATTTTAAATTCGGCCTTGCGCCTTGAAACAGGGTTGAAACGACCCGGACGGCTTACCACCTTGGACGGTGGAAACGGGGCCTCGCGCCCCGGGGTGAAACGCGCTGACTTGCTTTTATCGAACGAAAGGAGGTTACGCGATGAACATGCAATCCCTCATCCCCTTCACACGCCGTGCACCGAGCGCGTGGCATCGCGAGAGCGATCCCGTCATGACACTGCAAAGCGAGATGAACCGCCTTTTCGACGACGTTTTCCGCACCGTGGGCAACGGCACAGCGGGCAGCTGGCCCCGCGTCGACCTTATCGATGCCGGTGACCATGTGCGCGTCGATGCCGAGCTTGCGGGCATGACGGAAGACGATATCGACATCACGCTCAAGGACGGGGTCCTGACACTGAGCGGCGAACGCAGGATCGACGAAGAAGACGAGGAAAGACGGATCTCGGAGCGATTCGTCGGACGGTTCGTGCGTCACATTCCGCTTGGGTACGATGTCGACGAGGACAACGTCGAGGCTGACCTGCCACGGGATTTTTCCTCCACTTGGAACTAGAGTCCGACCCAACGAAGGGACGGAAAATGAAGCGATCAAGATTTTCAGAAGAACAGATCATCGGCATTTTGACCGAGCATGAGGCTGGCGCGACGTGCGCTGATCTGTGTCGCAAGCACGGCATGTCGGAAGGGACGTTCTACAACTGGAAAGCCAAGTTTGGCGGCATGACTGAGCTACTCCCGATCGGCTGGACAGGATCTGGCGTAGATTAAGCTACTCTTTGCACCTGCTGATCGGGTTGGGTTTCGTCTTTTCTCAGCCAATAGACCACGGCGGGTGGTCTGCCGCCAAGGGCTGAGTGTGGGCGTTGGTGGTTGTAGAAGGTCATCCATTTCCGGATGCCCGCCTTCGCTTCTGATCCGGTCTCCCAGGCGTGCAGGTAGACGCACTCGTATTTCAGGGTCCGCCACAGCCTCTCGATGAAGATGTTGTCGAGGAACCGGCCTTTCCCATCCATCGAGATGCGCACGCCGGTCCGGCGCAAGCGGTCCGTCCAGGCGAAGGACGTGAACTGAGATCCTTGGTCGGTATTCATGATCTCGGGCGAGCCGAACTTGTGGATGGCCTCGTTCAGCGCTTCGACGCAGAAGTCCGCCTCCAGCGTGTTCGAGATGCGCCAGGCCAGGACCTTGCGGGTGTGCCAGTCCATGATGGCGACCAGATACAGGAACCCGCGCCGCATCGGCAGGTAGGTGATGTCCGAGCACCAGACCTGATTGGAACGATCCACACGCAGACCTCTCAGCAGGTAGGGATAGGTCTTGTGCCCTTTCGCGGGCCTGCTGGTGTTGGGCTTCTGGTAGATCGGCATCAGTCCCATAAGGCGCATCAGTCGCCGGATGCGCTTCTCGTTCACCAGGTGGCCGTCGTTACGAAGGTGCCAGGTCATCTGGCGGACACCGAAGAACGGCGTCTCCAGAAACTGCTCGTCGATCCGCCGCATCAGGCCGAGGTTCTGCTCGGTCTCGCCCTTGGGCCGTGTAGTAGAAGGACGAGCGCGCGATCGACAGCAGCTTGCACTGCTGGCCAATCGACAGTTTGGGATGATCGGGCTCGATCATGCCGCGCCTCACTTCCCGCCCCAGGGCTTGAGCTTTCGTTCCAAAAAAGAGTTGGCCACCGCCAGCTCCCCGATCTTGGCGTGCAGTTCCTTCACCTGTTCCTCGTCAATCTCGGGCTTCTTTCGACCGCCGCGCTCGAACACGCCGGACGCGCCCTCGAGCAGGGCACGTTTCCATTGATGGATCATCGTCGGATGCACCCCGAACCGGCTCGCCAGCTCGGCTGCGGTCTCCTCGCCCTTCAGGGCTTCCAGCGCGACCTTCGCCTTGAACTCGGGCGCATGTTGTTTGCGTTTCGACATCTCTGATCTCCTTCTCGTCGAAGATCAGCAGACTGAAAATCCTAGCTTATGTCAGTGTCCGAATTTCGGGGGGTGGCTCAGACAGTTTCCGATGCGAAGCGGCTCAAGGCGCTTGAAGACGAGAACGCCCGGCTGAAGAAGCTGCTGGCTGAGCAGATGCTTGATGCGGCGGCGATGAA
>NZ_JBISDG010000037.1:0-36943 GCF_044472985.1 Roseovarius salis
AGGAGGGGCGCTGCCCCTCATGGCCTGCGGGCCATTCACCCCGGGATATTTGCCGCCAGAAGACATCGCCGGACAGCTCAAAGCGCCAGCACCTCGGGCAGCGCGTCCAGAAGCGCCCGGGCGCCCATGCCCACGCCACCCTTGGGCCGGGCGGGTTTCGGTTCGGGCTGCCAGCCGTAGATGTCGAAATGGGCATACCGCGCGTCGCCGGCGAACCTGCGCAGAAAGAGCGCAGCGGTGATCGCGCCGGCAAAACCGCCCGACGGTGCATTGTCCAGATCGGCGATGCCCGGTTCTATCAGGGCCTCGTACGGGGCGTGCAGGGGCAGGCGCCAGACCGGGTCGGCCACCGCCGCGCCGGACGCTTCGAGCGCGGCGGCGAGGGCGCCGTCATCGGTGAAATAGGGCGCGATGTCGGGGCCCACCGCCACCCGCGCCGCGCCGGTGAGCGTGGCCATGGACACCATCAGGTCAGGCGTCTCCTCGGCCCCGAGGCTCAGCGCGTCGGCCAGCACCAGCCGCCCCTCTGCGTCGGTGTTGTTCACCTCCACCGTCATGCCGTTGCGCGCGGTCAGGATGTCGCCGGGCCGGAACGACGCGCCGCTCACGGCGTTCTCGACCGCCGGGATCAGTATGCGCAGCCGCACGGGCAACCTCAGCGCCATGATCATGTCCGCCAGTCCCATAACCGTCGCCGCGCCGCCCATGTCCTTCTTCATCAGCGCCATTGCGGCCGCGGGCTTGAGATCGAGCCCGCCGGTATCGAAACAGACGCCCTTGCCCACCAGCGTGAGGCGCGGCCCCGACCCGCCCCACCGCATGTCGATCAGGCGGGGTGCGTCCACCGCGGCGCGGCCCACCGCGTGAACCAGCGGGAACCCCGCGTCGATCAGTTCGGCGCCGCGGGTCACCTCGATGGTCGCACCGTGCCGCGCGGCGAGATCGGCGCAGGCATCCTCCAGCGCGGCGGGCCCCATGTCACAGGCCGGGGTGTTGATGAGATCACGCGTGAGCCATTCGCCCGCCGCTATGCCGGTCAACCGTGCCGCGTCGACGCCGTCAGGCGGCACGAGCCGCGCCCGCGCGGGGGTCTGCGCACGGTAGCGGTCGAACGCATAGGCGGACAACAGCCATCCAAGCGCCTCTTCCTCGCGACGGTCGGGGGACAGACCTTCCAGCCTGTAGGCGCCCTCCGGCAGGGCCGCCGCCGCGGCGGCAAGGTGGAAACGCCCCCGCAGGCGCGCGGCGGGCGTGCCGTATCCCGCCAACGCCATGACGATTTGCCCATCCTCGCCCGGCACCGCCAAGGTCGTCCCGAGCGCGCCGGTGAACCCGGCGGCGCGCACCCAGTTGGCCACGCGCTCCGGCTGGCTGCCAAGCCAGTCGTCGCGGTCGTCCTCCCCGATCACGTGAAGGGGGGTGGCGGACGCGTCGGGCGGGGCGAATTCTGGTCTCATGGGCGGTGGTCCGGATCGTGGAATTGTGCGCCGAGCCTATCCCACACGGCCGCACCCGCAAGACCCTCATTGCCGGAACGCTCAGGTATCGCGAAACGCCCAGACCTCGGTCAGTGACCGTTCGCCGACGCGCAGGAGCCGGGCGAGCGTCGCCGCAAGCGCGACCCGGTCGCCCAGCTCTGCACAGGCGATGACGTCGCGCGCCACCCTGGCCAGCAGCACGAGACCCAGCTGGTCGGATACGCCGCACAGGCCGCGGGCCGTCTTGCGCATCTCGTCCAGCCGCCCCCGCCGGTGACAGCGTTCCGCATGCGTCAGCCGCGCCGCCAATTCCTCCAGCGTGCGGCAGACCAGTTCCTCCGCCGCGGCCGGGCCCAGCTGCGTGAAAAGGTCGTCGATCCGCCCGGGATCGAAGCCTGCAGTCTCATCCTGTCTCAGAAGCGTCACCTGTTCCAACGTCTTACCCTACTCCCGCAATGCCCCCGGACCGGCGCGAGTGTCAGCGCGATTGGTTCCGAAATGGTTTCCGGTGCTGGAGAATTCTTGCTCGAATTCTCGGTGAATTCCGACTATCACGCGGGACCAGACCAACCATGACGAGGGTCAGGATGAACGAGGCGCGCCCGCTGCCCGGCTATCTGGTGCAGCGCTATCACGGCTGGAAGGCGACGCGGTACAAGGACAACCAGGCCTGGTACCGTCATCTGGCGCAGGAAGGCCAGCACCCCCGCGCCATGGTCATCAGCTGCTGCGACAGCCGGGTGCACGTCACGTCCATCTTCGGTGCCGACCAGGGCGAATTCTTCCTGCATCGCAATATCGCCAACCTCGTCCCGCCATACGTCACGGACGGCGCGCAGCACGGCACCTCCGCGGCCGTGGAATACGCGGTGACCGCGCTTCATGTGGCGCACCTGATCGTGCTGGGCCATTCCAACTGCGGCGGCGTGAAGGGGTGCGACGAGATGTGCTCGGGCCGGGCGCCGGAGCTGGAGGAAAAGTCGAGCTTCGTCGGGCGATGGATGGATATCCTGCGCCCCGGCTACGAACGGGTCAAGGACATCGGCGACCCCGCGGAGCGCATGCGGGCGCTGGAAAAGCAGGCGATCCTTGTGTCGCTGGAAAACCTCATGACCTTTCCGTTCGTGGCGGAGGCCGTGGACCACGGAACGCTCACGCTGCACGGGCTGTGGCACGACATCGGAGAGGGCGGCGTGGAACAGTACGATCCTGCCACGGGTCTTTTTCAACAGATCTGAAAGTCGCCGCCCCTCAGCGCAGCACCATCCCCTCGGGCCATTGCAGCGTATGGTCCAGCGCGATCGTTCGCGCGGCATTCGCTGGCAGATCGAATTCCCATGCCAGCACCCCGCGCCGGCCGTCCACGTCGGTTTCCGACGCGCCCGGATCGGCCTGCCACGTGATCTGCAACTCCTCCTGTTCCGAATAGGGAACCCTGTCGAGCACGCGGACGGGCCATGCCTGACCGGTCAGGTTCTCGACCTCGATGCGCACCTGCTCTGACAGCTCGGTCGAGCGGGTTATCACCCCCCTGTCCCCCTCGCTCCTGCCAAGCACGGTGCGTTTCAGGCGCAAGCCGTCGATGGCGCCGAAGGCCAGTTCCGCCTCCTCGCCGGCGGCGATCAGCTCCACGGCCCTCTGGCCGATGAACTGGTCGTCGCGATAGAACCGCGCTTGCCCTGTCGGCAGGATCAACTCGTCGCCGTCATTGGTAAACCGCGCGACGAGAAACGCCGTCTCGTCGGCCAGCGGGACCGCCTCGGCCACGACATCCGCCGCGACCTCGCGCGTTCCCAGAGATATCCGCAGCGTATCGGCGCCCGAGGCGACCGAGACTGGCTGGGGATAGTCATAGGTCACCGAAAGCCCCGCGAACCTCGCCTCGGCCTGAACCGGCGCAGGTGCCACCGCGGCAGACAGTCCAGCGGCATCCGCGGCGCGTTCGGTGCGCACCACAGGCTCGGGGCGGGGCGCATCCGGATCCACGATCCGGCGCAGGACCGGCCAGACCTCGGCCGGTTCAGCCTGCTCGCCCGGACGCACGGTCGACAGCGTCAGGCGCGTGTCCGTCCAGTTTTCCCCGGTCTGCTGACGAATCAACGCCCCCCGCTCGATGGCCAGGCGCCCGGCCTGCCTGTCCAGCCGGAGGTCATAGGCGGGCTCCCAGCCGGCATCGTCAATGGTGTAGGAGAGGGTGAGGTTGCCGTCGGCCGGGGTATCCGCCGTGATCGACACCGCGAGCATGGCACGGTCCTTGGCTTCGGGCACGAGCGCGTCCAGCGCCTGCCTGGCGCGCTCCAGGTCCTCTTCGAGTTCCTCGAGATCGCGCTCGGCATCGCGCGCGCGCCGCTCGGCGTCATGGGCTGTCTCCAGCGCCGCCAGCGTTTCGTCCCCGACAAGCGTCACCAGATCGCGCAGCGCGCCGGTATCCAGCCGGGCGACGCCATCGCCCCGGCCGAGATCCTGCAGGAAATCCACCCGCGCACGCGCCGCCTCCGCGACCAGCCGGATGTCCTCGGCACGTGCGCGGCCATCGCGCAGTTCCGCCTCGATCCGTTCGATCTCGGCCTCTGCCTGTTCGATCGCGGCGCCGGTTTCCTCGCTGCGCGGGGGCACGAACTCCGTGCGGGTGCTGACACTGCCCATGGCGGCGCCGTCAACCGTCACCCGGACGGATCCCATCGGGGTGGAGCGGGGCAAGTCCGTCAGGATCAGCGCGTGATCGCCCGCCGGCACGGAAAAGGATGCCTCGCGCGTCACGCTGGCCCCGCCAGGGTACAGCGTGACGGCGCTGACATTGCTGGAAAGCGCCACGTCCTCGGCCAGAGCGACGGAGGGCAGAAGGGCGAGGATGGCGGGCAGCATGCGCATATCGGGTCTCCGTGACGGGTTGCACCGTCACTATCCGATCCGAAAGGGGCGCTCGGCAAGAGGCGAGGTCGCGGGTCGCGCAGATTCACGCCGTTCGAGGGCCGCCCGCAAGTTCACCGGCCGCCGTTCATCCCTTCTGCAGCACGCGCTTGCCCAGCGTCTCGGCGATCTGCACCGCGTTCAGCGCCGCGCCCTTGCGCAAATTGTCGGAGACGCACCACAGGTTCAGCCCGTTATCGATCGTCGAATCCTGGCGGATACGGCTGATGAAGGTGGCAAAATCGCCGACGCAATCGACGGGCGTGATGTATCCGCCGTCCTCGCGCTTGTCGACGACCATGATGCCGGGGCTCTGGCGCAGGATGTCGCGCGCCTCTTCCTCATCGAGGTGGTCCTCGAATTCAAGATTGATCGCCTCGGCATGGCCAACGAAGACCGGCACGCGCACGCAGGTGGCCGTGACCTTGATCGCGGAGTCCACGATCTTCTTGGTTTCGGCGACCATCTTCCATTCTTCCTTGGTGGAGCCGTCCTCCATGAAGACGTCGATGTGCGGGATCACGTTGAAGGCGATCTGCTTCTGGAACTTCTTCGGCGCGATCTCTTCGGTCGGGTTGTAGATGGCCTTCGTCTGGTCCCAGAGCTCGTCCATCCCCTCCTTCCCGGCGCCGGAGACGGACTGATAGGTGGAGACGACCACCCGCTTGATGCGCGCGCGGTCATGCAGCGGCTTGAGCGCCACAACCATCTGCGCGGTCGAGCAGTTGGGGTTGGCGATGATGTTCTTCTTGGCATAGCCGTCGACGGCCTCGGGGTTGCACTCCGGCACCACCAGCGGCACGTCAGGATCGTAGCGGTAGAGCGACGAGTTGTCGATCACCACGCACCCTGCCTTGGCCGCCTTGGGCGCGTAGGTCTTGGTCGCGTCCGAGCCGATCGCGAAAAGCGCGATGTCCCAGCCGGTGAAATCGAACGTGTCGAGATCCTGCGTCCTGAGGGTCTGGTCGCCGAAACTCACCTCGCTGCCAAGGCTGCGGCGAGAGGCCAGCGCGGCGACCTCGTCGACCGGGAACTCGCGCTCGGCGAGGATGCTCAGCATTTCGCGGCCCACGTTGCCCGTGGCGCCGACAACGGCGACTCTGTACCCCATGCCGGGACTCCTTTGCGGATGTTCAAGTTGGCGCGTTGCATACCGCAGCGCAGCGAAAGGTTAAAGGGGGTCGAGGTCGGCGGCGCTGTCGACATCGCGCAGCGTATCCACCAATGCGATGCGCTGCCCACCCATGCTGGTCATGCTGTCGAACAGCGCATGGGGCGTGGACCAGCGCACGCCGCGAAAGAGCGTGGCCGGGGGCGCCGCGACGCGTTTCATTCCCACCAGCCAGAACCCGCCATCCACGGCTGGCCCGAATACCGCGTCGTGATCGCCCAACGCGGCAAAAGCACGGGCAACATGGGGCTTTCCCAGCGCGGGGATATCGGCGCCGACGATGCAGACGGGCCCCGGCGACAGGCGGCGCAACAGCCGCGCCATCCGCGCGCCAAGGTCGCCGCGGCCCTGGGGCACGCGCGCCAGATGCGCGGGCCAAACGCGGCTTTGCAGACCCTCGCGGTCCGGTGTGACCGCCAGCACGAGCCGCCAGCGCGGATCGTCCAGCCGCTGCAAAAGTGCGGCGCTCTGCCGACGGAACCACCACGCCGCCCCCGTCATTCCCACATCCCGTCCAAGCCGTGTCTTGACCCGTCCCGGCCGGGGCTCTTTCACCATGACGACAAGCTGGCGACGGCTCAAAGATCGATCCCCATCATCCGGTGCGGCTGGCCGCCGGCATCCTCGAACTCCGGACCGAAGGCGACAAACCCCAGCCGCTCGTAAAGGCCGAGAGCGTTCGTCTGCGCCCCCAGCTCCGCGCGGACGATCCCGGGCAGGCCGCGCAGGTGCTCCACGCAGGCCCGCACGAGCGCGGCACCGATCCCCCGGCCGCGATGGCCGGGCAGGACGCAGACCCGCCCGATCCTGCCTGTGTCGCTATCGGTGAGGATGCGCGCGCACCCGATCGGACGTCCCTGCATCGTGGCCAGCACATGCTGCGCCTGTCCATCGCGCCCGTCCCGCTCAACGGTCTCCGGCACGCCCTGCTCCTCGATGAACACGGTGCGGCGCAGCGCGCGGCAGGCAGCCACGTCATGGGTCGGGCCCACGCGGGGACTCATGCGAAATAGTCCCTCAGGATGCGCGCGTAGATGGCCTTGAGCTGTTGGATCTGGGCGATCTCCACATGCTCGTCCACCTGGTGCATCGTGCGCCCGACGAGGCCGAACTCGACCACGGGGCAATGATCCTTGACGAAACGCGCATCCGACGTGCCGCCGGTGGTGGACAGCACCGGCCTCGTGCCCGTTTCGGCCGTGACCGCCCGGCTTACCAGCTCGGACAGCGGCCCCGGCGGGGTTACGAAGCTTTCGCCGGACACCTTGGTGCGCATTTCGGCGGCCACGCCGAATTCCTCCGCCACCTTGTCCAGCTCCCGCTGCATCCAGCGGGTCAGCGTGCCGCTGTCATGGGCATCGTTGAAACGGATATTCACCAGCGCCCGGCACTGCGCCGGGATCACGTTGTTGGCGGTATTGCCGGTGTCGATGCTCACAACGGCGAGAGTGGAAGGGTCGAAGTGACCGGTCCCGTCGTCGAGGGTATGCGATGACAACCGGTCGGCCAGCCGTGCCATCGCCGGCACGGGGTTCACGGCCCGGTGGGGATAGGCGGAATGCCCCTGCACGCCGGTGATCGTGATCCACGCCGTCATCGAGCCGCGCCGCCCGATCTTGATCATCTCGCCCATCCGGTCGGGGCAGGTCGGCTCCCCCACAAGGCAGGCATCCATCCGCTCGCCCGCCTCGGCCATCCAGTCCAGAAGCGCGGCCGTGCCATCCACCGCGTCGCCCTCCTCGTCGCCGGTGACGAGCAGTACCACGGCGCCATCGTCGGGCGGTGATTGCGTCACGAGGTCGATCGACGCGGCGACGAACGCCGCGACGCCGGATTTCATGTCCGTCGCCCCGCGCCCCCACAGCGCCCCGTCGCGTTCCTCCGCGGCAAAGGGCGGGACACTCCAGGCCGACTCGTCACCGACCGGCACGACGTCGGTATGCCCGTTGAACCCGAATACCCGCGCCGCGCCGCGCGCACCCCACCGGGCGAATAGGTTGGCGACCCCGCCCCGATCAACCCGCGTGCAGATGAACCCGGCCGTGGACAGCCGCTCCGCGATCAGGTCGAGCGCGCCGCCCTCTTGCGGCGTGACCGACGGGCAGCGGATCAGCTCGGCCGTCAGGGCGACGGGATCTACGGGGTCGTGCTCCATGTGGCATCCTTTTCATTGCGATAGGCGGGCGAAACGGCGACAGGCGGTATCCGAAATTTCCGCCGCTGTGAATAAAGCTTAACAAGTCACGGCCAATCTGGTAATTCCACCGTGATAATAACGGCCTGAGGCAGGGCAGCAAAAGCACGGCGCATCGCAGGCGACCGACGGACAAATGGGAAGCACCGGACACAGGGCACGGAACACGCCGCGTGTCGTGCCGCCAGATGTCGGCATACCCTCCTCGGCCCAAGGGGACGGGACCAGCATGGGAAGATCAGCAGAGCCAGCCGCGCATCCAGCCAACGACGACCGGGGCGATCCGCGCCGCCCGGCGGCAAGGGCAGATGGCGCATGAGCTGGATCGGAGCGACCGCACGCACCGGAGGATGGTTCGACGCCCCCGGACGTGACCGGCTCATGCCACGCGGCACGCTCATGCTCGAAACACGTATCCCGCTTGAAACGCGCCCGCGCGTGCTTCTGGGGTACGAACGCACCGAGCCGTGGCACGGCGCCATCACGCTTCAGGTTCTGCCGGATGGCGGTATCGTTCTCCTCCTTGCGCAGGGGGCCGACACGCACAGCGCGGTGGTGCCCTGTCCCGATACGGACCGCTCCGAAACCATCCGCGTGAGCTTTTGCTGGGACGCACCGCGCCGCAGGGCCCGGCTGACGGTAGAGCGCGCGGATCCGGGCCACCCCCGATCCGTCAACCTGACCGGCATACAGCCGATGGTCACAGCCGACATGCACGACATCATGGCGCGGCCCGAACGCCGGCGCATGGACAGCGACGTGACCTTTGCTGCCGTCTCCGACCGGATGGAGCCGGTCGGACCGCTGCCCGGCCTGACGGCCCAGACACCGGTGATGACCGCGTGGGGCGAACGCCCGGTATGCCGCCTGCGGCGCGGCGATCTCATCATCACCGATCAAGGCCAGCAGGTGCCCGTATTGCAGGTCATTCGCCATACCCTGCCGGCGCGCGGGGGCTTTCATCCGGTCCGGCTGCGCGCCGGCTATTTCGGACTGACGCGGGATATCGTCGTTGCACCTTTCCAGCGCCTGGTGATGCGCGGCTCGGACGTGGAATACATGTTCGGCCGCGAAGCAGTGCTCGTGCCGGCGCGCAATTTGCTCGACAACATCGCTGCCGTTCCCGCAAAGGGGCCAGAGATGGTCACCTACTTCCAGCTTCTGCTGCCGGGGCACGAGACGGTCATGACCTCCGGCTGCCCCGTCGAGAGCCTTTTCGTCGGGCGTCTGCGCCGCAAGCCCGACGAACTTGCCGCCAGCGTGCTGGCCCGGTTCGACCGGTCGCGCCTGCCGGAACATCCGCACCCCGCATGGCCCGTTCTGAAACCCTTCGAGGCAGTCGCGCTGGCGGCAGATCGCGCGGCCTGACCACCTGGCGTCAATCGTAGAAAGGCGTCACCTGGGCAACGATCACGGCGTTTTCATCCAGCGCCCGCTGCATGAGCGCGCGCTCCTCCTCGCCGATGTCGTGACCCTCCGCCTCACGCTCCTCCAACGTGCCGTAGCCCGATACGTCCAGTGGCGCGGTGTCCGCCTGTTTCAGGATCGCAACCGTCTCGCGCACGGCTTCGGCCTCGTCGACGCCGCTGGCATAAACCATCAGCGCCGCCCCGGTCGCGTCCGGCGGCAACCCGTCACCGGACTTGCGCCCGATCTCCACCAGCAACGAATAGACCCGCTGCCGGCCAGCTACTTTCTTCGCGGTCATCAGAGCGCCTCCATGGTCGGGCGGGCAATCTCGTTCTCCTTGGAACCGGGGGTGGCGCCGGGCCGCGCAACACGCCTCCCCCGGCGGGCGACAGCCAATCCGCGCGCCGCGCCCGAAGGCGCGCGGACATGCCCTGTCTGTCAGTCCCGCAGAAGCTCGTTGATACCCGTCTTGGCGCGGGTCTGCTCGTCCACGCGCTTCACGATCACCGCGCAATAGAGGTTGAGGTTGTTCTTCGTCGGCATGGACCCCGACACGACAACCGAATAGGGCGGCACCTCGCCCATGAACACCTCTCCGGTTTCACGGTCGACGATCTTGGTCGACTTGCCGATATAGACCCCCATGCCGAGGACGGATCCCTCGCGCACGATGCAGCCCTCGACCACCTCGGACCGCGCCCCGATGAAGCAGCCATCCTCGATGATGGTCGGATCGGCCTGCAACGGCTCCAACACGCCGCCGATGCCGACGCCACCCGACAGGTGCACGTTCTTGCCGATCTGCGCGCAGCTGCCGACGGTGGCCCAGGTGTCCACCATTGTGCCCGTGTCCACGAAGGCCCCGAGATTGACGAAGGACGGCATCAACACCACGCCCGGCGCGATATGGGCCGATTTGCGCACCACGCAGTTTGGCACCGCGCGGAAACCGGCCTCTTTCCAGTCCTGGTCGCCCCAGCCCTTGAACTTGCTGTCGACCTTGTCCCACCAGTGGCCGCCCTGCGGGCCGCCATCCTGCTGTTCCATGTCCTTGATGCGGAATCCCAGCAGGACGGCCTTCTTGGCCCACTGGTTGACGTGCCAGTCGCCGTCGCCGCCCTTTTCAGCCACGCGCAGGCGGCCCGAGTCCAGCGCCTCGAGCGTGGCCTCGATGGCCTCGCGTGTCTCGCCGCCGGTCGAGGGGGTGATCGTGTCGCGCACCTCCCAGGCGGCTTCGATCGCGGATTCGAGTTGGGCGTCGGACATGGGCGTTCTCCCTTGGGACATCACGTTGTGCTCGCATCGCCTATAAGACCGCGGCGCGCGCCGCGCAATGCGACGGCACGGACATGTTTCGCGGCATCGGCCCGGTGTCAGCGCGCGGAACCCCACAGCTGGCGACGGCCGTGGCCCGGAAACGGCGCGTGGAAGCGCTGCACGAGCCGGGAATAGCTGTAGCCGAGGTCGGAGGCCTTGACGACCTTTCCGCCCTCCGGGTGACGGACGAGGATGAGCCCACCGCCCGACTCGCGCATGGCATAGCCCTTGACCCGAAGCCGGCTCTGCAGGTCCTGCCAGTCGCGCGCATAGGCCAGATCGTCAGCGAGGAGCGCCCGCAAGGGAGCGACGAGCCGCTCATCAGGCCTGACGGCCTTCTTCGCACGGTTTCTGCGGTAGAGATCACGCCGGATCGCGTCGCGTATCAGCGCCTGGACGTCGTCGCCCTCTTGCCGGGCGATTTGCTTCAGCGCGGCAAGTGTTTCCGGAGCGAGATCGAGCGTGACGGCGACCATGCCACGCAACCTGCCGGATCACGGTTAAGCACCGGTTAAAACGGGTCCGGCGCGACATTGCCGCCACAAACGAGCACTGCCACCCGCTCTCCGCGCGCGGGCACGTAAGCGCCCGACATCAGCGCGGCCAGCGCCGTGGCGCCCGCGGGCTCCACCAGCTGGCGCATGCCCCGCCAGAGCGCCCGCTGTGCCTGCTCGATCGCCTCATCCGTCACCAGAACGCTTTCCCCCAGATACTGCTGCGCCAAGCCGAAACAGATCTCGCCGATCCGACGCGCCCCGAGCGCATTCGCCGCGACGCCCGACACCTTGACATCGACCGGCGCGCCCGCTGCCAGCGCGGCGTGCAGCGCGCTGGATGTCCGGGGCTCCACGGCAACGACCTTGCGCCGGCCCTCCAGCCAGCCCAGCGCGCCCGCGATCAGGCCGCCGCCCCCCACCGCAATCAGGACCGTGTCGGCGGCGAGGCCCTGCGCCTCCCACTCGGCCATCACGGTGCCCTGCCCGGCCACCGTGCCGGGCGCGTCATAAGCATGAATCTGCATCGCGCCGGTGCGCGCCTCGTGGGCCCGGGCCGCCTCCAGCGCATTGGCATAGGCCCCGCCAACCACCTCCAGATCGGCCCCCAGCCGTTCGATCAGGCCGATCTTGGCCGGCCCGGCCATCTCCGGCACGAAGATCCGCGCCCGGTGCCCGAGCGCCGAGGCCGCGTGCGCCACCGCCGCGCCGTGATTGCCCCCGGATGCAGCGACGAGCCCGGCCGCGGGAACGTCTCGCGACAACAGCGTGTTGAACGCCCCGCGCGCCTTGAAGCTGCCGGTATGCTGCGTCTGCTCCAGCTTCAGCCCCACCGGTCCGGACGGGCCCAGGCCCGCGGCCTCCATCACCGGCGTGCACCGGACATGGGGGACGATCCGCTCCTGCGCGGCTGCTATGTCGGCTCTCCAGCTCACCGGCGCCTACCTCCCGCTGGTCAAACACGGACCAACCCTATACGGCTTGAAACGACAACCCAAGCAGGGAAGGCACGCGCCATGAACGACGACCGGCACAGCCAGTTCCGCGACGCACACAGTGACAGAGACACCGCCGAACAGGTTCCCGATACGCCGCAGACCCGGGCCCCGGCCTACCGGCTGGCCTTCGATGACCCTGATTTCCTGTGCCGGGACGAGTTGCGGCCGGTGCGGCTGCAGCTTGAGCTGCTGAAACCCGAGATGATCCTCAACGAACGCGGGATCGAAAGCACGGTGGTGCTGTTCGGCGGCGCCCGCATCCCCGAGCCCGCCCGCAAGGACACCGCGCGCACCAAGACGCTTGCGGAGCTCACGCATTTCTACGACGAGGCGCGGGAGTTCGCACGTCTGGTCACGATGAAATCCATGGCCACATACGGCAAGGAATACGTGGTGGCCACTGGCGGCGGCCCGGGCGTGATGGAGGCCGGCAACCGCGGCGCGGCCGATGCCGGAGGCGCGTCGATCGGCTTCAACGTCGTCCTGCCGCACGAGCAGGCCCCGAACGAGTACGTCACCCCGGGGCTGTGCTTCAACTTCCACTATTTCGGCATCCGCAAGATGCATTTCCTCATGCGGGCGCGGGCGATCTGCGTTTTTCCCGGGGGGTTCGGCACGCTGGACGAGATGTTCGAGGCGCTGACACTGATCCAGACCGACCGTATGAACCGGGTGCCTTTCCTGCTCTTCGGGGAAGAATTCTGGCGTCGCCTCATCAACTGGGAGGCGCTGGCCGAGGCGGGCACCATATCGGACGAGGATCTGGACCTGTTCTGTTTCGTCGAGACGGCCCGGCAGGCCATGGACATCCTCGAGGGCTGGGACGCCGACGCGACCTGATCGCCCGGCACCGCCCCCATGAAAAAGCCCCGCCGTTCCCGGCGGGGCTGTCAGATCAGGCTCAGTGCACGACCGCGTCGTCGGGCCGTTCGCGGCTGCTGGCGCCGACCCGTTCACCGATGATCAGCCCGTCGGCACCGGCGCTGACCGGCACGGTGCTGCCATCGGTAATGTCGCCGGCCAGGAGCGCCTCGGCCAGCGGATCCTGAAGCGCCTTCTGGATCACGCGCTTCAGCGGGCGCGCGCCATATACCGGGTCATAGCCCTCGTCGGCCAGCCATGCCTTGGCGGCATCGTCCAGTTCCAGCGTGATATTGCGGCTGGCGAGCCTCTTTTGCAGCCGCCGCAGCTGGATGTCGACGATCCCGCTCATCTGGTCGCGCGTGATCCGGTCAAAGACCACGATCTCGTCCAGCCGGTTCAGGAACTCCGGCCGGAAATGCGACCGGACCGCGTCCATGACGTCGCGCTTGGCGGCAGCGGCGTCGGCCCCCTCGGGCAGCTGGCTCAGCGCCTGGCTGCCAAGGTTCGATGTCAGCACGATCAGCGTCTGCTTGAAGTCCACCGTGCGGCCCTGCCCATCGGTCAGCACACCGTCATCGAGCACCTGCAGGAGCACGTTGAACACCTCCGGGTGGGCCTTTTCCACCTCGTCGAACAGCACCACCTGGTAGGGCCTGCGGCGCACGGCCTCGGTCAGGACGCCACCCTCGTCGTAGCCCACGTAGCCCGGCGGCGCGCCGATCAGCCGCGCGACCGAATGCTTTTCCATGAACTCCGACATGTCGATGCGCACCATCGCCTGGTCGTCGTCGAAGAGGAACTCCGCCACCGCCTTGGTCAGCTCGGTCTTGCCCACGCCGGTGGGGCCGAGGAACAGGAAACTGCCCAGCGGGCGGTTCTCGTCGTTGAGCCCGGCGCGTGCCCGGCGCACGGCGTTGGCCACGGCCTTCACGGCAGTGTCCTGACCGATCACGCGGCGGTGCAGGTTGTCCTCCATGCCCAGCAGCTTCTCGCGCTCGCCCTCGAGCATCTTGGCGATCGGAATGCCCGTCCAGCGTTCGACCACCTGCGCGATCTGCTCGGGGCGCACGGCCTCTTCGACCATGACGCCGCCTTCCTCCTCGGCCTGCTCGGCCTCGGCCAGCTGCTTTTCCAGCTGCGGGATGATGCCGTAACTCAACTCCCCGGCCTTGGCCAGGTCACCCGCACGCTTGGCATTCTCCAGGTCGATGCGGGCCCGGTCGAGCTGTTCCTTGAGGTCGCGGGCACTGGCGAGCTTGTCGCGTTCGGCCTGCCACTGCGCGGTCAGCTCGGAGGATTTCTCCTGAAGCTCGGACAGTTCGCGCTCCAGCTTTTCCAGCCGGTCGCGCGATGCCGCGTCGTCCTCCTTTCGCAGCGCCTCGGCCTCGATCTGCTTTTGCAGGATGTCCCGGTCGAGCGCGTCCAGCTCTTCCGGCTTGCTGTCGACCTCCATCCGCAGGCGGCTGGCCGCCTCGTCTACGAGGTCGATGGCCTTGTCCGGCAGGAACCGGTCGGTGATGTAGCGATGCGAGAGCGTCGCCGCCGTGACCAGCGCGCTGTCGGAGATGCGCACGCCGTGGTGCAGCTCGTACTTCTCCTTGAGCCCGCGCAGGATGCTGACCGTGTCCTCGACCGTCGGCTCCTCGACCATGAGCGGCTGGAACCGGCGAGCCAGCGCGGCATCCTTTTCAACATGCTTGCGGTACTCGTCCAGCGTCGTGGCGCCGATGCAGTGCAGCTCGCCCCGGGCAAGCGCCGGCTTGATCAGGTTGGCCGCATCCATGGCGCCATCCGTCTTGCCCGCGCCGACCAGCGTGTGCATCTCGTCGATGAACAGGATGATCTCGCCCGCGGCATTGGTGATCTCGTTCAGGATGGCCTTGAGCCGTTCCTCGAACTCGCCGCGATATTTCGCCCCGGCGATCAGCGCACCCATGTCAAGCGCCAGCAGCCTCTTGTTGGCAAGGCTTTCGGGCACGTCCCCATTGATGATGCGCAGCGCGAGCCCCTCGGCGATCGCCGTCTTGCCGACGCCCGGTTCACCGATCAGGACGGGGTTGTTCTTGGTCCGCCGGCTGAGCACCTGCATGGCGCGGCGGATCTCGTCGTCGCGGCCGATGATCGGGTCGATCTTGCCTTCCTGCGCCGCCTTGGTGAGATCGATGGCGTATTTCTCGAGCGCCTCGTAGGTGTCCTCGGCGCTGGCACTGTCGGCGGTGCGGCCCTTGCGCAGGTCGTTGACCGCCTCGTTGAGCGTCTGCGCGCTGACGCCACCCTGGTCAAGCGCCTCCTTGGCGGGGCTCTTGACCACGGCCAACGCGGTCAGCAGCCGCTCGACGGGAACGAAGCTGTCACCGGCCTTCTTGGCCATCTTCTCGGCCTCGTCCAGCACCTTGCCGGTCTGGCTGTCCATGTAGACCTGGCCGGCATCGCCGGTCACCTTGGCGATCTTGCCAAGGGCAAGATCGATCGCCTGAACCACGCGCTGCGGCTCACCGCCGGCGCGCTTGATCAGGTTGCTCGCCAACCCTTCGTCGTCGTCCATCAATGCCTTGAGAACATGTTCGGGCGCCAGTTTCTGGTGGCTTTCCCGCATCGCGATCGTCTGTGCCGCCTGCAGAAAGCCGCGCGACCGCTCGGTGAACTTGGACAAGTCCATGCCTTTTCTCCTTTTTTCAAGCGTTACCCCTGATGCGCACCCAGCGTTAGGCGTGCGGCTGTCGGGCACCTCGGAAAGTGAAATGGGGAGCGCGCCCATGATCTTCAAGACAGGCCGGGGCACCATTTCGAACCGGCGCGGCGCTCGTCGCTTCCGCCGGTCGCTCCTCGCGAAGAAGCCCGCGAGGGCTGATGAGCGCCCCCGCGGCGGCTTGACCTGCGGCGTTCCGTCCGCGAGAAGTGCGCGACCGCAAAAGGAGCGCAGCCCCATGCCGGATGACCGCCTGATCGTCGCCCTGGACCTGCCCAACGCACACGAGGGGCTGAAGCTGGCCGAGACACTGGGCGACGCGGTGACCTTCTACAAGATCGGGCTGGGTATGCTCACGGGCGGCGGGCTGGCGCTGGCCAACGAGCTCAAGCAGGAGCACGGAAAGCGCGTGTTCCTCGACATGAAGCTGTTCGACATCGGCGCGACCGTCGAGAACGCCGTGCGCGGGCTGGCGCAGTTCGACCTCGATTTCCTGACCGTCCACGGCGACCCGCACGTGGTGCGCGCGGCACGCGACGGCGCGGGCGGCACGACGCTCAAGGTGCTGGCGGTGACTTTCCTGACCTCGCTGGACCGCTCCGATCTCGATGCCGGGCTGATCAAGCCGGGCGATCTGGCCGACCTGGTCGCCGAGCGCGCCGCCCGGGCCTTCGAGGCCGGGGCCGATGGCGTGATCGCCTCCCCGCGGGAGGCGGCGCGGATCCGCGCCCTGCCGGAGGCCGCGGGCCGGCTGATCGTCACGCCCGGGGTACGGCCCGCGGGCGCGGATCGGAACGACCAGAAGCGCGTGGCCACCCCGGCGCAGGCGCTCTCGGACGGGGCCGACCATATCGTCGTGGGCCGCCCTGTCTGGGCCGCGCCCGACCCGCGCGCTGCCGCACACACCATCCTGAGGGAGATCGCCTGAGACCGGCGGGGCGGGGGCGCTGCCCCCGTCGCCGCAAGCGGCGACTCCCCCGGAGTATTTGAGGCAAGATGAAGCGGGCGACGTCTACCGGCCTGTTGGGCACGCCGCCAGACAGTCGCGCACCCTCTGCCGGAAATGCGGCACGGCATCCGCGGCCGCGGCAAAGACCTCCGGCCGCATCAGGCACCACCCCTGCCCCTCGCCGCCGAACCGCACATCGGCGGCACGCGCGGCGGGCAGCAGTGCCGCGAAGAACCAGACGCGACGGGGGCGGGCGTAGAAACGCCGCCATACCAGATCCGCCGGGCACAGACGCAGGCCGAGCTCCTCTTCCAGTTCGCGCAGCGCGCATTCCTCGGGGCTCTCTGTCCCCTCCCGGCCGCCGCCGGGCAGATCGAGGCAGCCGGGATAGACGAGCCCGGGAATGTCGTCGCGACGCAGCACGGCGATCCGGCGGCCGAGAAAGAGGATCGTCTTGGCGCCGTCGAAGCCGGCATCGGGCCGGGCGGTCATCTGTCGCTCCGTTGACAGGGAAAGGTATCTGGTGAACCGGGTCCGATTCCCATGTAGGATGCCGATAGCGTTTCGACCACAGAGCGACCATGCCCGCCCTTTGCCGCACCTGCCTGACGCCTTTCGACACCGGCCCGCGGTGCCCCGCCTGCCGCGGACCGCGGGTCGTGGCGCATGACGAGCTGTTCGATCTCTCGATCGCCCACATGGATTGCGACGCCTTCTATGCCAGCGTCGAAAAGCGCGACAACCCGGGGCTGCGCGACAAGCCCGTGATCATAGGCGGCGGCCGGCGGGGGGTGGTATCCACGGCGTGCTACGTGGCGCGCATCCGCGGCGTGCGCTCGGCCATGCCCATGTTCCAGGCGCTCAGGCTGTGCCCGGACGCCGTGGTGCTCAGACCCCGGATGGAGCATTACGCGGCCGTCTCTCGCCGGATCCGGGCCTTGATGGAAGAGCTGACGCCGGACGTCGAGCCGCTGTCGCTCGACGAGGCGTTCCTCGACCTGTCGGGCACGGCGCGGCTGCACGGCGCGCCCCCGGCGGTGATGCTGGCGCGGCTGGTCCGCCGGATGCAGGACGAGCTCGGCGTCACCGGGTCGATCGGGCTCAGCCACAACAAGTTCCTGGCCAAGCTCGCCTCGGATCTCGACAAGCCGCACGGCTTCTCGGTGATCGGCGCGCAGGAAACGTCGGATTTCCTGCGCGACAGGCCGGTGAGCCTGATCTGGGGCGTGGGGCAGGCAACGCTTGCCGCGCTGGAGTCCGCGGGCATCCGCAGCTTTGCCGATTTGCGCCGGTGGGAACGGGACGACCTGCAGGCGCGTTTCGGCACGATGGGGGACAGGCTGTGGCATCTGGCGCGCGGGCTTGATGACCGCCCTGTGTCGGCCAACGCGCCGGTGAAATCGATCTCGAACGAAACCACCTTCGGCGAGGACACGGCCAGCCTCGACGTGCTGGATGGCCACCTCTGGCGGCTGTCCGAGAAGGTATCCGACCGCGCCAAGGCCAAGGCACTGGCGGGGCGGGTCGTGACCCTCAAGCTCAAGCGGTCGAACCACGCGACCCTGAGCCGGCGCATGGCGCTGCGCGAGCCCACCCAGATGGCCGACAGGATCTATCGCACGGCGCGGCACCTCATGGATCAGCTGGATCACGCGGGGCCCTACCGGCTGCTCGGCGTGGGACTGTCGCAACTGGCACCGGATGCGCAGGCCGACCTGTCCGGCGACCTGCTCGACCCGCAGGCGCAAGACCGCGGGCGGACGGAACGGGCCACCGACGAGATCCGCCGCCGCTTCGGCGCGGACGCGATAATCAAGGGGCGGGCGCTGCGGTGAGCGCGCTATTCGGCCGCGAGAGAGCGGTCAACGGGCCGGCCGATCTGGGCAATCTGCGCGATGACGCCCTCCAGGCGGCGCTTGAACGCGTCGAAACGGCGATGCGGGCGGATCCGCGCCTCGTCCATGTAAAGGGCTCGGTCGATCTCGACCTGAACGGCGTGATAGCCCCTGTGCGGCCGACCGTAGGTCTGGGTGACGTACGCACCGGCGAACGGGGTGTTGCGCGCGACGACGAAGCCGGCCTGGCGGAAGGCTGCCTCGATCATGTCGACGATGATCTCGCCGGCGGCGGCGCCGAACCGGTCGCCCAGCACCACGTCGGGGCGCGCCGCGCCGGCCCGCGTGACCGAATCCATCGCCTCGTGCGGCATGGAATGGCAATCGATCAGGATCGCCTGACCGAACATCGCATGGGCGGTATCCAGTTCCTGCCGAAGCGCCGCGTGATAGGGACGCCAGTACCGTTCGATCCGCTGCTCGGCCTCGGCCCGCGGTATCTTGCCGCGGTAGATGGCCTTGCCGTTCGCAACCACCCTCGGGATCACCCCCAGCCCCGAGGCCACGCGCGGATTGAGCGCGACCTTGCGCACGCCGTCAACGAGGGCGGGGTCGAGCTCTTCCTCGCCGCGGTTGAGATCGACATAGGCACGCGGCACCGCCGCCGCGACCAGCGGCGCGCCGTAGCGGGGCGCCACGTCGAAAAGCTGATCGACAAACGCATCCTCGGAACTGCGGATCGCGTGACGATCAAGGACCGAGCGGTGCAGGAACGCCGGCGCGTAATCGCGCCCGCTATGCGGCGAGGAAAACACCGCCGCGGTATCGCGCCTCAGGGGATGGGTCGTGAAAAACGCCTCGGTCCGCATCGTGCCTCCTGTGCGCGGTCATCATAGAGCGAAAATGGCGTTCTAAAAGCCCTTGATCCGGTTTCCGACTCCTTTTATAGACACCCATCACCGGCGCGGTTTACCGCGCCTCGATTTTTTCGGGGCGTGTCGTCATGCTGGTATTCAGGGGCGATTAGCTCAGCGGTAGAGCACTTCGTTGACATCGAAGGGGTCGCTGGTTCAATCCCAGCATCGCCCACCATGAATTCCCGTTCCGGCCAGTCCCGGGACACCCGAAACCCAAGGCGCTGGCCCGCGCCGCGACAAAGGAGAGGACCGATGAAGGTCAAGAACTCGCTGCGTTCGCTCAAGAACCGGCACCGCGACTGCCGCGTCGTGCGCCGCAAAGGCCGCGTCTACGTGGTCAACAAGACCCAGAAGCGCTTCAAGGCCCGCCAGGGCTGAACGCGCATCGCCAAGGGTTGAGATGGGCCCCGCCAGCGGCGGGGCTTTTTCGTTGGCGCCGCGTCGGTCAGCGCCCGTGGCTGCGGTCATAGCCGTTGACAGGAGGGCTCTGCCAGCCCGCCAGCGCCCCCTCGCGCGGTGCGAACACCTCCACCAGCAGGGGATGGCAGGCCGCCGCGTCGCTGGAGTGTTCCGAGGAACAGTCACCGCCCGGACAGGCCGAGAGCGCACCCAGCAGGTCGGTCTCGGCAAAGAATTCGAGGTAGTCGCCCGGACGCACCGGGCTGGCCTTCATGAAATACTGCCCGGTGTCCCGGCTAAAACCGGTGCACATGAAAACGTTGAGCACGTCATGCACGTGGCCCTCCGCCTCGGCCAGGCTCATCCCCAGCCTGTCCGCCAGCGCGCGGGTCAGGTTGGAATGGCAGCAATGATGGTACTGCGTTCCGGACAGCAAGTTGCCTGTATATGGGTCACAGCGCGTACCGATCACGTCATGCACCGAGCCGCCGAACTGGTCGATACCATACCACGCCAGCGTGTCGGCGGTGATCGTGGCCATGGGCCGCAGATAGGGAAAACACGACCACATCCGCTCCCCGGTGGTCAGATGCGTGCCGTGCAGGGCGCGCGACTTGCCGGAGTAGAACCGCTCTCCGAGGTCGTGCGCGTTCCACAGGTTCAGGTCGCCCACCTGCGGCCCCTCGATGCTGGTGATGCGAAAGAACTGCCCGGCATCGGCGCGGAACGTCGCCGCGTCGCGGGGGGGCACCACGACCTCGGCAATCTTCTCGGCCCCGTCGCGCGCGGCCCGGTAAAGGTTCAGATCGGGCTGCGGCAGGGTATCGGTCGGATAGCTGATCACAGGCGCGACGGCGCGGCGCTCGGCTGCGTCTGACGGTTCTTTCATGGCCTTCCCCTACTGGTTCCGCGGTGTTCCGGCCCTGCAATCCAAAGGCGGTTTGCCGGTGGATGTAAAGGCCACCGCACCGCAGGCGATGCAGCGGAACTTCTTGTGGCCGTCGCGGTCGCCGGAGC
Source organism: Roseovarius salis (assembly GCF_044472985.1). Taxonomy (NCBI): domain Bacteria; kingdom Pseudomonadati; phylum Pseudomonadota; class Alphaproteobacteria; order Rhodobacterales; family Roseobacteraceae; genus Roseovarius; species Roseovarius salis. The sequence continues at coordinate 20,643 of NZ_JBISDG010000037.1, forward strand.
GGTCCTCGCGCCACCGGCACTGGCGCGTCGCCCGGTTCGAGAAAACCAGGATCAGCACGAAGGCAATTATCAGCCCGGCAACGACGATCATGGAGCACCCTCAGCCTGTCTCGCCCGGTACGGGCTGCCCGACGATCCGTTCGCCGGACACCGCGCAGGAACGCGCCTGATCCTCCGGTCGGCAGCCGTTTTCGGGGTGAGCTTCGGGATGGGCGGCATGGTCGAAATCGCTCCGCGTTCCCTCGACGACCCTGTTGCTCATTTTGAAAGCGTGCGGACTCGCAACGCATCGTGGAGCGCCCGCTCGTCCCGGCCTGCGTCGAACACCGCCTGCGCATCCGCCGACGGGCGGCCGCGAAGCGCGTCCGGCACGGGCGCGGAGCGCGGGCCCTCCAGCCCCGTTCAGACCGTCCGGTCCAGCATCATCTTCTTGGTCTCCGCGATCGCCTTGGCCGGGTTCAGGCCCTTGGGACAGGTCTTGGCACAGTTCATGATCGTGTGACAGCGGTACAGCTTGAACGGATCCTCGAGATCGTCCAGCCGCTCGCCCGTCGCCTCGTCGCGCGAATCGATGATCCAGCGATAGGCGTGCAGCAACGCCGCCGGGCCGAGATACTTGTCACCGTTCCACCAGTAGCTGGGGCAGGCCGTCGAGCAACAGGCGCACATGACGCATTCGTAGAGGCCGTCCAGCTTCTCCCGATCCTCGATCGACTGCTTCCACTCCTTGGCGGGCGCGTTGGTCTTGGTCTCAAGCCAAGGCATGATACTGGCGTGCTGGGCGTAGAAATGGGTGAGATCGGGGATCAGGTCCTTGACCACCTCCATGTGCGGCAAGGGGTATACCTTCACGTCGCCCTTGATCTCGTCCATACCGTAGATACAGGCCAGCGTGTTGATGCCGTCGATGTTCATCGCGCAGGAGCCGCAGATGCCTTCGCGGCAGGACCGGCGGAAGGTCAGCGTCGGGTCGATCTCGTTCTTGATCTTGATCAGCGCGTCAAGGACCATCGGCCCGCAGGTATCCATGTCGACGAAATAGGTGTCGACGCGGGGGTTCTGCCCGTCGTCCGGATTCCAGCGGTATATCTGGAACTTTCGGACATTCTTGGCCCCCTCCGGTTTGGGCCAGGTCTTTCCCTTGGTGATGCGGGAATTCTTCGGCAATGCCAGTTGGACCATCTCAATTCCTCCTGAGGATCTGATCGAGCGCGGCAGACCGCGCCGGTGGCTGTTCGTCCCCCGCCTGTCCGGGCAGGGCGGTGGGCACCGGCTCGTCCGTCAGCAGGGCCAGTTTCCCGGCGTCGTCGGGAAAGACCCGCGAAAGCTTTTGCAGGAGCTCGGCATCCTGCGCCGCGAGCCAGAGCACGATGCGGTATTCGGGGTCGTCGCCCATCTCGCGCCAGCGGTCGGCCGTGCGCAACTCCTCGGCCGGCGCGTCATCCTGAAAGGACGAGCCGTTGCCATAGCGCTGCACCTCGCCCAGCGTGTCATCGCGGCGCTCGAAACCCAGCCTTTCCAGAAGGCGGGCGCGGTACCCGGGCGCCGCCATCCAGTCGTCGTAGCGGATCGTGACGAGCCCGAGCTCGGACTCGGCGATAACGAGATCGAGCATGCGGCCATAGAGCCCGACGGATTTGAGCACGATCGAAACCCGCTGTGCGGGTGTGTAGCCGGGATTACCCTGAAGCTTCCTGGCAAGCGACGCCGCCCAGTTGAGAAACCCGCGGCAGATGATCACGTCTAAATCGATGCGGCGCTCTTCCATGCCGGCCGACACGGGCTGGCGTCGGCGCTCGTTGGGCATCGCGTCCTCGTATGAAAAAATCACCGCGGCACCGTCACCTGCGTGCGATGCGAACCCGGCCGCGCCATCCTCGGCGCGGCCCGGCCGCCGCCGGCCGTTGACCTCGACGGCGCGGAACGTTTCGAACGGGTTGCGGCCCGGCGTGCAGTTGTTGAAGAACACGGACCTGCCGCCGGGCGCATTGCGCCCCAGCCAGTTGATGACCGCGTGGTTGCCCGACCGCCGCATGCCGAAAACGCGCAGCACCGGGCCCGGCGTGATCCCCAGATCGGCCCAAGCGGTCATGGCCGCCTTCCCGCGGGAACGCGGGCCCATCCGGACTTGGTGGCTATGGCGCAAACGCGGTGCATTTGAAATCAGAACGTCCGCTCTTTGGGCGCGATCTTCTTGACGTTGATGCCGCCCTGCGTCTCGGGCGTCAGCGGATCCTCGATGATCGGCCGATAGCTCAGGCTCACCTTGTTTCCGTCAAGCCGCGTGATGGTGTGCACGCGCCAGTTCTCGTCGTCACGCTCGGTATGGTCCTCGTGCGCATGGGCGCCGCGGCTTTCCTTGCGTGCCTCCGCCCCGGCAATGGTGGCCAGCGCATTCGGCATCAGGTTGGTCAGCTCCAGCGTCTCCATCAGGTCGGAGTTCCAGACAAGGCTGCGGTCGGTCACGCTGAGGTCATCGAGCTTGGCGGCAATACCGTCCATCTTCTCGACCCCCGCGGCGAGCGTCTTGGAGGTGCGGAACACCGCGGCGTCCTCCTGCATGGTACGCTGCATTTCCAGCCGCAACTCGGCCGTGGGCACCGCGCCATCGGCATGGCGCAGACCGTCGAAACGATCGAGAGCCTTGTCGATCTGGGCCGTGTTGGTGGCCGGCGGCGCGCTTTCGGCGTCGACCACCTTGCCAGCGCGGATGGCCGCCGCACGACCGAACACGACAAGATCGATCAGCGAGTTCGACCCAAGCCGGTTCGCCCCGTGAACGCTGGCACATCCCGCCTCGCCCACGGCCATGAGCCCCGGCACCACCGCGTTGGGATCGTCCTCGGTCGGGTTGAGCACCTCGCCCCAGTAGTTGGTGGGAATGCCGCCCATGTTGTAGTGCACAGTGGGCAGCACCGGGATCGGCTCCTTGGTCACGTCCACGCCGGCGAAGATCTTGGCGCTCTCCGAGATACCCGGCAGCCTCAGGTTCAGCGCCTCAGCGGGCAGATGGCTGAGGTTGAGGTGGATGTGATCGCCGTTCTCACCCACACCACGGCCCTCGCGGATTTCCATGGTCATGGAGCGGCTGACATAGTCCCGCGGGGCGAGGTCCTTGTAGTTGGGCGCGTAGCGCTCCATGAACCGCTCGCCCTCGGAATTGGTGAGGTATCCGCCCTCGCCGCGCGCACCTTCGGTGATCAGGCAGCCCGAGCCGTAGATGCCGGTGGGGTGGAACTGCACGAATTCCATGTCCTGAAGCGGCAGCCCCGCACGCGCCACCATGCCGCCGCCATCACCGGTGCAGGTGTGGGCCGAGGTCGCGGAGAAATAGGCGCGCCCGTACCCGCCCGTGGCCAGCACAACCATCTTGGAATTGAAAACGTGGATCGTGCCGTCGTCGAGCTTCCAGCACACGACGCCGGTGCAGGCCCCGTCATCGGACATGATGAGGTCGATGGCGAAATACTCGATATAGAATTCCGCGTTGTTCTTGAGGCTCTGTCCGTAGAGCGTGTGAAGGATGGCGTGGCCCGTGCGGTCGGCGGCGGCGCAGGTGCGCTGCACGGGCGGCCCCTCTCCGAACTCGGTCGTGTGCCCGCCGAACGGGCGCTGATAGATCTTGCCCTCTTCCGTGCGTGAAAACGGCACGCCGTAATGCTCCAGCTCGTAGACCGCCTTGGGCGCCTCGCGGGCGAGGTATTCCATCGCGTCGGTGTCGCCCAGCCAATCGGAGCCCTTGACGGTGTCGTACATGTGCCACTGCCAGTTGTCCGGCCCCATGTTGCCAAGGCTCGCGGCGATGCCGCCCTGCGCGGCCACGGTGTGCGACCGGGTCGGGAACACCTTGGTCACGCAGGCCGTGCGCAGGCCCTGCTCGGCCATTCCAAGGGTCGCGCGCAGCCCGGCGCCGCCGGCCCCGACCACAACGACGTCATAATCATGCGTCTCGTATTCGTAAGCAGCCATATCTGGGAAACTCCGCGTCTGTTGGCGTCAAAGGGCGATGCGGCCAAGGGCGAACAGCCCGGTGGCGATCGTGCCGTAGGTCAGGCAGGCCAGCGCCACCAGCAACAGCTTTCGCGTGGTTCCGCGCGTGTAGTCCTCGATCATCACGGTCGCCCCGTTGCGGAAATGGACCATCCCGACGAACAGAACCAGCGCGAACAGGATCGCCACCCCCGGGTGGGACAGGCTGGACACAACCTCCTCGTAGGAGCCGCCGAGAATGCTGCCGAAAAGATACAGGAAGGTCGGCACGATCAGCGCCAGCCCGGCCGAGCTGACGATCATGTGCCAGTGATGCTCGGCGCCGGTGTGCGCGGCGCCCTTTCCCTCGGCGCGCTTGCGGGCGGTCAGGTAACGCATGGCGTCCTCCCTCAGATGATGACGATGGTGATGACGGTCAGCGCAACCGACCCGACGACACAGACCCAGCCCAGCATCTCGGCCGTGGGCACGTCGAGCCCGTTGCCCGCGTCGAAATAGAGATGCCGCAGCCCGGCCAGGTAATGATACCAGATCGCCCAGAGCGACAAGGTCAGGACGATGTCACCAAACCACGAGGTCAGCACCGCGTCGGCGGTGGCGAAGTACTGCGGTCCGGTCGCGGCGGCCAGGAGCCACCACACGACCAGCACCGCCGCCACGATCAGCGCGTTTCCGGTGATACGCGTCAGGATCGAGCTGATCGAGGTCATCTGGGGGCGATAAATCGTCAGGTGGGGGGAAAGCGGGCGTTCGACTTCGGTCGCGTCATCCATGGATCAGTCCCTTTCGGTTTGGCTGGGCGCGCGTCGCGGCACGCTACCGGCTCGGTCCTTTGTCCTACGTTTTAGCCGTACTGTCACCCGTGCAAAGCCCGAAATCCCGGATTCCCTTGGCAATTCGTCGCATTTTGACGCTTTGTGATCACAAGAAAATAAGCGTGATCACGGATGAGCACCCGACCCCGATCGCACGCCGGGTCGTCACGCGGGCACCAGAACCCAGCAATCGAGATCGAGCAACACATGCGGCAGGTACTTGCCGTCCTCGCCTTTCAGCTCACCGGGCGCGCCCCCCTTTGCCGCGACAAGCCGCAGGCGCAGGGCGCCGACGCCCGGCGCCGCGGTCTCCGCCTTGTCCAGCACCTCGGACCATGCCCTGATGGTGTCGCCGGCATAGCAGGGGTTGGCATGGGCGCCGCCGTTGAGGCCCGCCACGATCTGCGAGTTGGCCAGCCCGTTGAAGGACAGCGCCCGCGCCATCGAGATCACGTGGCCGCCATAGATCAGGCGGCGGCCATCCTCGCGCAGGGTTGCGTCGAAATGCACCTTGGCGGTGTTCTGCCACAGCCGGGTGGCCATCATGTGTTCGGCTTCCTCGACGGTCACGCCGTCAACGTGGTCGATCACCTCGCCGATCTCGTAATCGCGCCAGCGATGCGGTTCCCCCGCAAGGGTGAAGTCGTAGCCCGAGAAATCCAGCCCGCCGGGCACCACGAGATCCCCGGCCTCCAGCACCGGCTTCAGCTCGGGGATGACCGTGTCGGGCGCGGGCATGTCGAGATCCCGCTTGCGGATCATCGCCCACCGGACATAGTCGATCACCACCTCGTCGTGCTGGTTCATCCCGCGCGTGCGCACCCAGACCACGCCGGACTTGCCGTTGGAATTCTGCTTAACGCCGATCACTTCGGAAGTCGCGCGTAACGTGTCGCCGGGCCAGACGGGCTTCAGCCACCGGCCCTCGGCATAGCCGAGATTGGCCAGCGCGTTGAGAGATATGTCCGGCACCGTCTTGCCGAACACGATGTGAAAGGCCGCCATGTCGTCTATCGGGGCCGCCGGCAGGCCGCAGCCGCGGGCGAATTCATCCGAGGAATAGAGCGCGTGGCGCGCCGGATAGAGCGCATGGTAGAGCGCCCGCTCGCCGCCCGAGACCGTGCGCGGCACCGCGTGGTGGATCGTCTCGCCCACCGTGTAGTCCTCGAAAAAACGGCCCGGATTGGTCTTGCCCATGCTCACTGCGCTCCCAGCTTGATCTCGGGGCTGTATTCGCCCTCGACCTCCTTCACGACCGCCTGCCCGCATCGCATCACACCGTTGGAGGCGTCGAAGGCGTATGCAGGAGACCCGTACAGCTGCCACCCGGCATTAAGCGCCGCGGTCACCTTGTGGCAGAACTCCGACGTGTCATCGGCGCTGAGGAAACGGTAGAGCTTCATCGCCGTTCACCCGGGAAACGGCCAGACGCCCAGCCAGTTGTGAATCCACGTGATCGCCCCGAACATCACCAGCGTGATGGCCACGAGCAGCGCGTCCTTGCGGGCCGGGCCAGGCTCGGGGCGCACCCATACCTCGGTGCGATTGATGACGATGACCTCCACGACAGCCCACGCCAGCAGGCCGCCGAACAGCACGACCGACGCGAGATCGCCATTGACCAGCAGGTGCGCCACCGCCCATATCTTGACGGCGGTCAGCTGCGGGTGGCGCATCCTGCCACGCAGCCGGCCCTTTGTCGCGCTCATCCCGTAGACGAACACCGCCACCAGCATCAGAAGGTTGTTGAGGTGCACCGTCCATGCCGGCGGGAACCAGAGGTTGACGAATTCCGCACCGCGATAGCCGACAACCATCAGCACCAGCCCGGCAAGGATCACCAGCGCCGCCAGCGCCTTGCCCGCGTTGCCCATGCCGGCGCGCATGTCGGGCGCGACGCGCTTGAAAAGGTGCCCCGCGAACCAGAGGACAAGACCGAGAACAAGATATGCCATGTCGCGTTACTCCGCCGCCATTTCCCTGATCGCCTCGACCTTGGCGAGGACGCGTTGCGCCGCCACGACGTGCAGGTTCTCCACGATCTGCCCATCGACCACGGCCACCCCCTGCCCCGACGCCTTGCTTTCCTCGTAGGCGGCGATCTGGCGCTCGGCCATCTCGATTTCCGACTGGGTGGGCGCAAAGGCCGTGTTCGTCACCTCGATTTGCGCGGGGTGGATCAGGGTCTTTCCGTCGAACCCGAGGTCTCGGCCCTGCTCGCACTCTGCCTTGAGCCCGTCGCCGTCACGGAAGCGGTTGTAGACGCCGTCGATCGCCACCACGCCGCGCGCGGCACGTGCGGCCATGACGATCATCTGCAGCGCCGTCATCAGCGGCAGCCGGTCCGCCCGGCTGCGGCAGCCCAGATCCTTCGTCAGGTCATTGGTGCCCGTGACCAGCCCGGTGACCTGCGCGTGCGCCGCGATCTCGCGCGCGTTGAACACGCTGACGGGGGTTTCCATCATCACCCAGATCGGCACGGAGGGCCCCAGCATGTCCGCCAGCGCATCCACGTCCGAAGGATGGTTCACCTTGGGCAGCAGGAAGATGTCGGCGCCCGCCTCGCGCAGCACGCGCACGTCCTCGTTGCCCCACTCGGTCGTCAGCGCGTTGATGCGCACGATCTTGGCGCGTTTTCCATAGCCGCCCTGCCCGAGCGCGGCGGCCAGTGTCTGGCGGGCCTCCGCCTTGGATTCGGGGGCGACCGCGTCCTCGAGGTCGAAAATGATCGCGTCTGTGGGCAGGGTCCGCGCCTTGTCCAGCGCCCGTTCCTTGGAACCCGGGATGTAGAGGACCGATCGGTAAGGGTGCGTCGTCAGATCCATCGGCGTGTCCTTGTCGAGTCATGGGCGGAAACAATCTTGCGCAGCAATGGCATTTTTCGGCCGAACTGTTCAAGCGCTTTTCCGCCGCAGCGCAGAAACTGCCTCGGGGAACAGGCCGGCCTGACCGCCCGGCACCCCCATGGCGCCCACGGGTCAGGTCAGGGCGTCCCAGACCAGCTTGGCGCCGGTGACGGTCAACAAAACGTAGGTTATGGCGAAAAAGGCGCGCTCGGGCACGCGCCGATGCGCCCGCACGCCAAGCCATGCGCCCAGAAGCGCAAAGGGGGCTAGCCACACGCCCATCCAGAGTGTCTCGCGCGAGAAGATACCAAGGAACGCATACGGCACCAGCTTGGCAACGTTGATCAGCGTGAAAACCAGCACCGTCGTGGCCTGGAAGGGTGTCTTGCCCGGGCGCTTGGAGAGCAGGTAAACCGCCACGGCCGGTCCGCCGGCGTGACTGACGAAACTGGTGAACCCGGCCGCAACCCCGGCCAGCGCCCCGCCCCAGCCCGGCATGGCACGGTCACCGGCACGAAACAGCCCCGCGTGCAACCCGATGCGCCATGACACGAACAAAAGCGCAATCGCCCCGATCAGAAGGCGGAAAAGATCCGGATCGGCCACGCTGTAAAGCGCCGCGCCGAGCGCCACCCCCGGCAGCGCCCCCAGAAGCAGCAGCTGCGCCTCGGGCCAGATCCACTGCCGCCAATAGGGGCGCAGCGTGGCCGCGTCGATCAGCATCAGCAATGGCAGCATGATCCCCAACGCCGCCCCCGGCGGGATCACGAGCGCGAGAATCGTGGCCCCGGCAAACGCCGCGCCGGAGCCGAAGCCGCCCTTGGAGATACCGGCGAACACGGCGGCGGCCACGCCGATAGCGTAAACATCCACGCCGTAACCCGTCATGCATCCCCCGGATTGACGACTGCAAAGCACCCGTGACAGGGGAAGTTATCGCATGGCACGGCGAAAGGACAGTGCGGCGGCGCGCGCATGCCGCGTCGCGGCGCCCTTGCGCGGGCGCGTCTTTGCGACTAGGCCAATGCGAAATCCAAACCACCGGAGACTGTTGCAATGGCCAGACCCAAGATTGCCCTCATCGGCGCGGGACAGATCGGCGGGACGCTCGCCCATCTGGCCGCGATCAAGGAACTCGGCGATGTCGTCCTGTTCGACATCGCCGAAGGCACGCCGGAAGGCAAGGCGCTCGACATCGCCGAATCCGGCCCGTCCGAAGGGTTCGACGCCGCGCTCAAGGGCACGCAGGATTACGCCGACATCGCCGGCGCGGATGTGTGCATCGTCACCGCCGGCGTCCCGCGCAAGCCGGGGATGAGCCGGGATGACCTGCTGGGCATCAACCTCAAGGTGATGAAGGCCGTGGGCGAGGGTATCCGCGACAACGCTCCGGACGCGTTCGTCATCTGCATCACCAACCCGCTCGACGCGATGGTCTGGGCGCTGCAGAAATTCTCGGGCCTGCCCAAGGAAAAGGTCTGCGGCATGGCCGGCGTTCTCGACAGCGCGCGCTTCCGCCACTTCCTCAGCCTGGAATTTGACGTGTCGATGAAGGATGTCAGCGCGTTCGTGCTGGGCGGGCACGGCGATACCATGGTGCCGCTCACCCGGTATTCCACCGTGGCCGGCATTCCCCTTCCCGACCTCGTCAAGATGGGCTGGACCACGCAGGAGAAGCTGGACGCCATCGTTCAGCGCACCCGCGACGGCGGCGCCGAGATCGTGGGCCTGCTCAAGACCGGGTCGGCCTTTTACGCGCCCGCCACGTCGGCGATCGAGATGGCCGAGGCGTATCTCAAGGACCAGAAGCGCGTGCTGCCCTGCGCGGCCCATGTCGATGGCAAGTACGGGCTCGACGGGTTCTACGTCGGGGTGCCGACGGTGATCGGGGCCGGCGGCATCGAGCGCGTGGTCGAGATATCGCTCAACAAGGACGAGCAGAAGATGTTCAACCATTCGGTCGACGCGGTGAAAGGCCTCGTCGAGGCCTGCCAGGGCATCGACAGCTCTCTGAAATAGGACGATATGGCGCATACAGACGTGTCGGGGCCGGTCTTGACCGGCCCTGATTCTTTTTCGCGTGGTGTTTACCGGCAAGCGCATCAATTTGTGATCACAGCAAAAGTGGCGTGATCACAAACCCGGAAAATCGGCCCAAATCCGCGAAAATTCGAAAAAACCCGTTTAAACCACTGGCTCAGTTGTGGGTATATCCTCAATTGAACACTAGCCAAGACGGGACAGTTTCATGAATATCCATGAGTATCAGGCGAAGGCCCTTCTTCGCTCCTACGGCGCGCCGGTCTCGGACGGCCGCATCGTGCTGCGCGCCGAAGAGGCCAAGACGGCCGCGGGCGCGCTCGACGGGCCGCTCTGGGTCGTGAAGGCGCAGATCCACGCCGGCGGGCGCGGCAAGGGTACCTTCAAGGAGGCCCGCGCCGGAGAGGGCGGGGGCGTGCGTCTCGCCAAGTCGGTCGAGGAGGCCGCCGAGGAGGCCAAGCGCATGCTGGGCCAGACGCTGGTGACCAAGCAGACCGGCCCCGAGGGCAAGCAGGTCAACCGCATCTACATCGAGGACGGCTCGGGCATCGACAAGGAATTCTACCTCGCCCTGCTCGTGGATCGCGGCACATCGCGCATCAGCTTCGTGTGCTCCACCGAGGGCGGCATGGATATCGAGGAGGTGGCCGAAAAGACGCCCGACAAGATCCTCAGCTTCTCGGTCGATCCCGCGACCGGCTACCAGCCCTTCCATGGCCGCCGCATCGCCTTCATGCTGGGGCTGGAGGGCAAGCAGATCAAGCAGTGCGTCGGGCTGATGGGCACGCTGTATGCCATGTTCCTCGAAAAGGACATGGAGATGCTCGAGATCAACCCGCTGATCCTGACCGACGCGGGCGACCTGAAATGCCTCGACGCCAAGATGGGCTTCGACTCCAACGCCGTGCACCGCCATTCGGACATCGCCGAGCTGCGCGACGTGACCGAAGAGGACCCCAAGGAACTCGAAGCGTCGAAATACGACCTGAACTACATCGCGCTGGACGGCGAGATCGGCTGCATGGTCAATGGCGCGGGGCTGGCGATGGCCACGATGGACATCATCAAGCTCTACGGCTCGGAGCCGGCCAACTTCCTCGACGTGGGCGGCGGCGCCACCAAGGAGAAGGTGACCGAGGCGTTCAAGATCATCACCTCCGACAGCAACGTCAAGGGAATCCTCGTCAACATCTTCGGCGGCATCATGCGCTGCGACGTGATCGCCGAGGGCGTCGTGGCCGCGGTCAAGGAGGTGGGACTCAACGTGCCCCTCGTTGTGCGGCTGGAAGGCACGAACGTGGCGCAGGGCAAGGAGATCCTGAACAACTCCGACGTCAACGTCATCGCCGCCGACGACCTCGCCGACGCCGCCGACAAGATCGTGAAGGCGGTCAAAGGATAATCGTAGGGTGGGTGCCAACCCACCTTCCCCGCGCATGCATTAAGGAGAACGCCAAGATGGCAGTCCTCGTAGACGAAAACACCAAGGTGATCTGCCAGGGCCTCACCGGCTCCCAGGGCACCTTCCACACCGAACAGGCCATCGCCTATGGCACCAACATGGTCGGCGGCGTCACCCCCGGAAAGGGCGGACAGACGCATCTCGACCTGCCCGTGTTCAACAGCGTGCACGAGGCGATGCACGAGACCGGCGCGAACGCCAGCGTCATTTACGTGCCCCCGCCCTTTGCCGCGGACTCGATCCTCGAGGCCATCGATGCGGGCATAGAGCTTGTCGTGTGCATCACCGAGGGTATTCCCGTGCTTGACATGATGCGCGTCAAGCGCGCGCTGATGGACAGCAAGTCGGTGCTGATCGGCCCGAACTGCCCCGGCATCATCACGCCGGACGCCTGCAAGATCGGCATCATGCCCGGCCACATCCACAAGCGCGGCTCCTGCGGCGTGGTCAGCCGTTCCGGCACCCTGACCTACGAGGCGGTCAAGCAGACCACCGATGCCGGGCTGGGGCAATCCACCTGCATCGGGATCGGCGGCGATCCGATCAAGGGGACGGAGCACATCGACGTGATGGAGCGGTTCCTGGCCGACGACGAGACCGAGTCGATCATCATGATCGGCGAGATCGGCGGCAGCGAGGAGGAAGAGGCCGCCCAGTTCCTAAAGGACGAGGCCAAGAAGGGGCGCAAGAAACCGGTCGCCGGCTTCATCGCCGGGCGCACCGCCCCGCCGGGCCGCCGCATGGGCCATGCCGGCGCCATCGTCGCGGGCGGCAAGGGCGGCGCGGACGACAAGATCGAGGCGATGCGCAGTGCCGGCATCGTCGTCAGCGAAAGCCCCGCCGGCCTTGGCGAGGCGGTGCTGGAAGCGATCGGCAAGGGCTGAACTCAGACGGCGGGGCGCCGCGCCCCGCCCCGGAAAGGAAATGACCGACATGGATTTTCAGACGAGCGTCAAGACCTGCCTGACAGAGAAGTACGCCACCTTCTCCGGGCGCGCATCACGGCCCGAATACTGGTGGCTCATGCTGGCCTACCTGATCGGGGCCGTCGTGATCTCTCTGACGGGGATCGGGCTGCTCTACATCGTCTACATCCTCGCGATGATCGTGCCCGTCACGGCGGCGGGCTATCGCCGGCTTCAGGACACCGGGCGCCCGGGGTGGTACATTTTCATCCCGGTGGCGCTGGCGGTGCTGAACACGCTCGTCATGGGACCGATGGGCCCGGGCCCGATGGGGCCGGGCGGCATGGGTCCGGGCGCGATGCATCCCGGCGGCATGCGTGGCTTCGGCCTCGTGAGTCTGCTCGGCCTTGTGCAGATCGTCGTGACGATCCTGTTCGTCTACTGGCTCGTGCAGCCGTCGCAGCCCGAAACCAACGAATACGGCCCGCCCCCGGGCCGTTGAGCTGCCGGCCCTTCACGGAGACCTGACCGATGACAGACCAATCCCCCAATGACCAGTTCCACGCCTCTTCCTTCATGCAGGGGGCGAACGCGCAGTATCTGGAACAGCTTTACGCGCGCTACGCGGGCGACCCGAACGCGGTCGACGAGGGCTGGAAGGCATTCTTCGAACAGCTCGGCGACGGAGAGGTAGACGTCAAGAAGGAGGCCGCCGGCCCCTCCTGGGCGCGGCCCGACTGGCCCCCGCAGCCCAGCGACGAACTGACCGGCGCGCTGACAGGGGAATGGCCGCCGGAGGCAGAAGCCAAGGCGGCAGGCGACAAGATCAAGGCCAAGGCACAGGAAAAAGGCATCGAGGTCACCGACGAGTCGGTCAAGCGCGCGGTGCTCGACTCGGTCCGGGCGCTCATGCTGATCCGCGCCTACCGTATCCGCGGTCACCTCGCGGCCCAGCTCGACCCGCTCGGCCTGCGCGACCATGGCTACCGGCCGGAACTCGATCCGAAATCCTACGGCTTTACCGAGGCCGACATGGACCGGCCGATCTTCATCGACAATGTTCTTGGGCTTCAGGTGGCCTCGATCCGCGAGATCGTGGAGATCGTCAAGCGCACCTATTGCGGCACCTTCGCGCTGCAGTACATGCACATCTCCGACCCCGAGCAGTCGGCTTGGCTGAAGGAGCGGATCGAGGGCTTCGACAAGGAGATCAAGTTCACCCGCGAGGGCCGCAAGGCGATCCTGAAGAAGATGGTCGAGGCCGAGGGCTTCGAAAAATACCTTCATGTCAAGTACATGGGGACGAAACGCTTTGGCCTCGACGGCGGCGAGAGCGTGATCCCCGCGATGGAACAGATCATCAAGCGCGGCGGCAATCTCGGGCTCAAGGAAATCGTCATCGGCATGCCCCACCGCGGCCGGCTATCGGTGCTGGCCAACGTGATGGGCAAGCCCTACCGCGCCATATTCCACGAGTTCCAGGGCGGCAGCTTCAAGCCCGAGGATGTCGACGGATCGGGCGACGTGAAATACCACCTCGGCGCCTCCTCGGACCGCGAGTTCGATGGCAACAGCGTCCATCTCAGCCTGACCGCCAATCCCAGCCACCTGGAAGCGGTGAACCCGGTGGTCATCGGCAAGGTGCGCGCCAAGCAGGACCAGCACAACGACACCGACCGCACCAAGGTGATGCCGGTGCTGCTGCACGGCGATGCCGCCTTTGCCGGACAGGGTGTCGTGGCGGAGTGCTTCGGCCTGTCGGGTCTGAAGGGCCACAAGACCGGCGGCACCATGCATATCGTGGTGAACAACCAGATCGGCTTCACCACCGCGCCACATTTCTCGCGGTCCTCGCCCTACCCCACCGATATCGCGCTGATGGTCGAGGCGCCCATTTTTCACGTCAACGGAGACGACCCCGAGGCGGTGGTGCATGCCGCCAAGGTGGCCACGGAGTTCCGGCAGAAGTTCCACAAGGACGTGGTGATCGACGTCTTCTGCTACCGCCGCTTCGGCCACAACGAGGGGGATGAACCGATGTTCACCAATCCCCTCATGTACAAGAAGATCAAGACCCACAAGACCACGCTTGCTCTCTATACCGACCGTCTGGTGAAGGACGGCCTGATCCCCGAGGGCGAGATCGAGGACATGAAGGCCAGTTTCCAGTCATTCCTCGCCGACGAGTTCGAGGCAGGCAAGGAGTACCGGCCCAACAAGGCCGACTGGCTGGACGGAAAATGGTCGCATCTCGACCGCAAGGACGAGGATTACCAGCGCGGCGAAACGGCCATCAAGCCCGAGACGTTCAAGGAGATCGGCACCGCCCTGACCACGGTGCCGGAGGGCCTTGCGCTGCACAAGACCGTCTCGCGCCTGCTCGAGGCCAAGTCGAAGATGTTCGAGACCGGCAAGGGCATAGACTGGGCAACGGCCGAGGCGCTGGCTTTCGGCTCGCTTCTGCTGGAGGGATACCCGGTGCGGCTGGCCGGACAGGACAGCACGCGCGGCACCTTCTCGCAGCGCCACTCGGGCCTGGTGAACCAGGAAACCGAGGAACGCTACTACCCGCTCAACAACATCAGGGCAGGACAGGCGCAGTACGAGGCCATCGACTCGATGCTGTCGGAATACGCGGTTCTGGGCTTCGAGTACGGCTACAGCCTCGCCGAGCCCAATGCGCTGACCCTGTGGGAGGCGCAGTTCGGCGATTTCGCCAACGGCGCGCAGATCATGTTCGACCAGTTCATCAGCTCGGGTGAATCCAAGTGGCTTCGCATGTCCGGCCTCGTCTGCCTGCTGCCGCACGGGTACGAGGGGCAGGGCCCCGAGCACAGCTCGGCCCGGCTGGAGCGGTTCCTGACCATGTGCGGGCAGGACAACTGGATCGTCGCGAACTGCACGACGCCGGCGAACTATTTCCACATCCTGCGCCGGCAGCTACATCGCACCTTCCGCAAGCCGCTCATCCTGATGACGCCCAAATCGCTGCTGCGTCACAAGATGTGCATCTCGGACGAGGAGGATTTCACGACCGGGTCGTCGTTCCACCGCGTCCTTTGGGACGATGCGCAGCACGGCCATTCCGATACCGAACTGGTGCCCGATGACAAGATCCGGCGCGTCGTGCTGTGCTCGGGCAAGGTCTATTTCGACCTGCTGGAGGAGCGCGACAAGCGCGGGATCGACGACATCTACCTGATGCGCATCGAACAGTACTATCCCTTCCCGGCCATCTCGATGGTCAAGGAAATGGAGCGCTTCAAGCAGGCAGACGTGGTCTGGTGCCAGGAAGAGCCGAAGAACCAGGGCGCCTGGACCTTCATCGAGCCGAACATCGAGTGGGTGCTGACCCGCATCAAGGCCAAGCACACAAGGCCGATTTATGCCGGCCGCCCGGCCGCGGCCTCGCCCGCGACCGGTCTCGCCTCGCAACACAAAGCCCAACAAGAAGCGCTGGTCGACGCCGCGCTGACGATCGAAGGAAAGTGACCCGATGACCATTGAAGTGCGAGTTCCAACACTGGGCGAATCCGTCACCGAGGCGACCGTCGCCACGTGGTTCAAGCAGCCCGGCGACGCCGTGAGCGCCGACGAGATGCTGTGCGAGCTTGAGACCGACAAGGTCACCGTCGAAGTACCCGCCCCCGCCGCCGGAAAGATGGGCGAGATCGTTGCCAAGGAGGGAGAGACGGTTGGTGTCGACGCGCTGCTTGCGACGATCACCGAGGGCGAAGGCGCCGCGCCGGCCGAACCCGCCGGCAAGGAGACCGCGCAGGAGGCCCCAGCGGGCGGGAGCGGCGAGAGCGTCGACGTGATGGTCCCCGCCCTCGGCGAATCCGTCAGCGAGGCAACCGTTTCGACGTGGTTCAAGGCGGAGGGCGACAGCGTGGCGGCCGACGAGATGCTGTGCGAACTGGAAACCGACAAGGTCTCGGTCGAGGTGCCTGCCCCGGCCGCCGGCACCCTGTCGAAGATCCTCGCCAAGGAGGGCGAGACGGTGCAGGCGGGCGGCAAGCTGGCCGAGATGACCTCGGGCGATGCCCCCGCCGCGGCCCCGGCGCAGGAAGAGCGCCCGGCAGAGGCCACCGCCGCCCCGGGCGGCAAGGACGTCGAGGATGCCCCGTCAGCAAGGAAGGCGATGACCGAGAAGGGCCTGTCGCCTGACCAGGTCGAGGGCTCGGGCCGCGACGGACGCGTGATGAAGGAGGACGTGGCCAAGGCTGCCGCCGCGGCCACGAGC